>QHSV01000474.1 GCA_003221655.1 Candidatus Rokuibacteriota bacterium | reverse complement strand
GGGGTGCAACTCTGCGATCGCAATGCCATTTTTAGTTCCGGGTGGGGCCCGGCCACACTTGGCACCGTGTGTGCACTTTGCTGAACCGCGATGACGGCCGGACCAGTGAATCCGTCAACCTCCAGAACTGTGAGCCGATCAATGACAGACGACCGCGGGCTTGCCAGCTGTGTCCTCGTGATCAATCTGGAGCGCTCGTCCCAGCCGGTCGCCGAGATCGCTGCGGCACTCGGGCCTCTCGGCATCCCGGTCGACGTCGTCGACCGCGGCCCCCAGTTGCGGTGGACGGCCACGCTCGTACTGCGCGTGCCCACCGAGCGCGCGGAGGAGGCGATGCTGGCGCTCGCGCTCAAGGGCTTCGGAGACGTGCTCGCGTACGAGTCCGATCATGCGACGTGAAGTGCCCGACGTCGATATTGGATTGACCAGGGCGACCGTGAGCCGGCTGGCGGCCCAGGCTCCGGGAACAACGAGGAGGGGGTGGCCAGTCCGGAGCGGCCGCAGCACAACCACAACGTCCTAACAACCAAGGAGAAAGAAGAACATGTTGATGATGCTCAATCTCATTGTCGGTACTGTGTCGAAGCACCTCCGCGATCGGCGCGGCGTCGTGTCAGTCGAGTGGATCATCCTCGCCATCGTCATCATGGTGGCGATCGTGGCGGCGTTCGCGCCAGCGTTGAGGACGGCGCTCACGACCGGTGTCACGGCGGTCAGCAACGCCCTGACGGCGCAGAGTGGGGCGGCCGGTTCGTAATCCCTAACGTGTCCGAAACGTCCCAAAGCCTAAAGAGGAGCGAGCCCGTGTTGATGATGCTTAACCTCATAGTCGGTGCTGTGTCGAAGCACCTCCGCGATCAGCGCGGTGTCGTATCAGTGGAGTGGATCATCCTCGCCATCGTCATCATGGTGGCGATCGTGGCGGCGTTCGCGCCAGCGTTTGGGACGGCGCTCACGGCCGGTGTCACGGCGGTCACCAACGCCCTGACGGCGCAGAGTGGGGCGGCCGGTTCGTGATCCCTACTGTGTCCGAGCTGCCGGGAGGCCGTGGGCTTCCCGGCGGCTCGGTCGGGAGAAGGCGGCGTATGCAGAGGTGGTGCTCCGACGAGCGCGGAACGGCGAGCGTGGAGTTCATTCTGATCGCTCCCTTCCTGCTCCTGATCCTGTTCGCCAGCGTGGAGCTCAGCCGCGCGTGGTTCACGATGAACCTCATGACGACCGCGGCCCGAGAGGCGGTCAGGGCGGCGGTGGTGGCGGCGCCTGCTCAGGTGGCGGCCGTGGGAAACGCCCGGCTCACCCAGATGCTGGGCGCCGGGAACTACTCGGGTGGCGTCACGTGCACACTCAACGGTGCCGGCGTTTGCGGCCAGGACTCGCGGGTGACCGCGACCATCTCCATGAATTTCAATACCGTCGTCCCTAACCTGCTCTGGATGATCCCGCAGCCGATGGTCCTCCAGCAGACGGCCAGCATGACCTTCGAAAACTGGCAATAACGGAGAGCTTGATGCGAAGACGACTCGTCCTTGTGCTTGTCCTTGCCTCAGTAGTGGGTCTCCTCGCCAGCACCCTGGTCTACCGGGTCCTGAGCGATATCGCCTCGAACGCGCGATCGGAGAAGGCCGAGACCATCGTGGTCGCGTCCGTCAACATGGGCATGGCCGAGACCATCACCAGCCAGCACGTGAGGCTCGTCGCGTGGCCGAAGGCGTCGATTCCTTCCGGGGCCGTGCGGTCCCTGGCGGAGGCCGAGGGGCGGGTTGTCCGCAGCTCCATCGTGGCCGGCGAGCCGCTGCTCGACGGCAAGCTGGCGCCTGAGCTGTCCGGGAAGGGTGGACTCATGCCGATGCTGGTCCCGGAAGGCCTGCGCGGCATCACGATCAAGGTCGACGATGCGACGCGGGAGAGCGGCTTCGTCCTCCCCAACAGCCGCGTCGACGTCCTCGTCAGCATGCCGCGGAGCCCCGGCTCCCAGGAGCGAATCTCGAAGGTGATCCTGCAGGACATTGGTGTCCTCGCCGCGGGCCAGACGGTCGAGCTTCGCGACAACAAGCCGGTGCTGGTCACCACCGTCACCCTGGCGCTGGCGCCGAACCAGGCGGAAAAGATCGCGCTGGCGCAGACCGAGGGCAAGCTGATGCTCGCGATGCGTAATCTGCGCGACAACAAGGTCGTCGAGACGCGCGGGGTGACGGCGGCGACGCTCCTGAGCGACTCCTCGGCGCCGGTGGTGACGCCGGCGAGGGCGCCCCGGCGCCAGATTGTGACCGCCCCCCTGGCACCTCCGAGGGTGGAGACGTACGCCATCACGGTGCTTCGCGGCGGCAAGCCGGCCGAGCACGTGTTCGTCCGCGACGTGACGCAGGAGTGGGTCGAGCAGGGCGGCAAGAAATGACGCCGGCGGCCGCGGTCGCCAGGGGGAGACTGATGAGAGCGAGAGCGCTTGTGATGGTGATCGCCGGAACAGTGCTGGCATCGACCAGCGGACATGCCGCGGACGACGGCCGAGCCGGCGACACTCCGCGGGTCTACGTGACGATCGACAAGACCGAGATCATCGACTTTACGGCGCCGCCCACCAAGGTCTCGGTGACGAGCGCGGCCATCGCCGACATCGTCGTGGTGACTCCGACTCGCATCCTCGTCAACGGCAAGGGGATGGGGGAAACCTCGCTGCTCGTCT
>QHSV01000473.1 GCA_003221655.1 Candidatus Rokuibacteriota bacterium | reverse complement strand
CCAGACGGCGAGAGCGTGCCGGATCTCGAGGCCAGGGCGTGGCCGGCGTTCGAGTCGATCGTCCGCACTCACGTGGGCCGGGCGATCGCCGTTGTCGCGCACGGAGGAACGAATCGCACGCTCATCTGCCGGGCGCTCGGGCTGCCACTCGGGCGGCTCCTGGCGCTCGGTCAGGACTACGGCGCGCTCACGGTACTCGAGCGGATCGACGTGACCTGGCACCTCCGGCGCCTCAACGAACGGCCGGTACCATGAAAAGGTAGAAGACTCGGGAAAGTAGAAGACTCGAGGGAAGGAGCGCTGACCCATGCCGCCACATCGACACGCGTACCGTCCGACCGTCATGGGCGCCCGCGGCGTCGTGACCTCCGCGCATCCGCTCGCCTCGATGGCCGGGATCCAGATGCTGCAGGCCGGCGGCAACGCGGTCGACGCGGCGGTCGCCGTCGGCTCGACGCTGAACGTGGTCGAGCCCTTCATGTCGAGCGCCGGCGGGATCGGCCTCATGCTCATCTCGCGCGGGCGCACGGGCGAGCGGCACGT
The DNA here is from genome assembly GCA_003221655.1 of Candidatus Rokuibacteriota bacterium. GTDB lineage: Bacteria > Methylomirabilota > Methylomirabilia > Rokubacteriales > CSP1-6 > AR31. Next base: position 1,916 of record QHSV01000473.1, on the reverse strand, counting down.
GCTCGACTTCATCGGGCGCGCGCCCGGAGCGTCGGATCCGGCTGCCTGCACGGACGACGAGCTCGCCGGCGGGCCGAAGTCGTGCGCGACCCCCGGCAACCTCGGGGGTTGGCTCGCCGCGCTCGACCGCTTCGGCTCGATGGACCGCGCCCGCGTGCTGGCACCGGCGATCTCGCTCGCCGAAGACGGCGTGCCGCTCACGTTCAAGAACGTGGAATTCTTCGACAAGGCGCGCGCCACGCTCGCCCGCTCCCAGGAGGCGCAGCGTCTCTACCTCGGCAACGGGGGCCCTCGCGTGGGCGGGATCGCGACCTACAAGGAGCTGGCGTCGACGTTGCGCCAGGTGGCCGAGGGCGGTGCCGAGGCGTTCTACCGCGGGCCGATCGCCCGCGCGATCGCCCGAGCCGTCCGCGAGGCCGGTGGGTGGCTCACCGAGGCCGACCTGGCCGGTTTCGCGCCCGAGTGGCGTGAGCCGGTCGCGATCACGTACCGTGGCTGGCAAGTGCTGTCGGTGCCACCGCCGTTCTCCGCTTTCCAGATGCTCGAGACACTCAACATTCTCGAGGGCTACGACCTCGAGAGCTTCCGTCACAACTCCGTCGACTACCTTCATCACCTGATCGAGGCTGTGAAGCTCGGCTCGGCCGACCGGCTCGCCTACGCATACGGCGCCGACGTCCCGATCCACGGGCTCTTGTCCAAGAAGTACGCGGCATCCCAGCGCGCGCGCATCGACGGCAAGCGTGCCGCGGTCAGCGAGGGCGAGCGCCACGACCCCCGGAAGCTGGCGGCTCAGATCGGCGAGGGCCATCCCGCGGACTTCATGCACGAGCAGACCACGCATTTCGCCTGCGCGGATGCCGCCGGCACCGTCGTCTCGGTCACCCAGACCCTCGGCGTGCCGTTCGGCTCGGGCTTTGCGGTTCCCGGAACCGGGATCGTCCTCAACAACATTCTCAAGTGGATGGACCGCGACCCGGTGTCGCCAAACGTCCTGCGGCCCGGGCGAAAAGCGGGCACCATGATGTCGCCCACGCAGGTCTTCCGGGACGGGGCCTTCAACGTCTCCATAGGCACCCCCGGCTCGTACGGGATCTTGCAGACCACGCCGCAGATGCTCCTCAACGTTCTCGAGTTCGGCATGAGCATCCAGGAGGCGATCGAGGCGCCGCGCGTGCGTGTTTATCGCGATCGGTTGATCGACGCGGAGTCTCGCATTCCGGCCGAGACGCGCTCGGGCCTCGCCGAACGCGGCCACAACGTGAACGTGATCGACGACTGGTCGTGGATCGTCGGAGGTGGACAGGGAATCGTCCGCGACCCGGAATCCGGCGCCCTGATGGCGGGCGCCGATCCACGCCGCGACGGGTAGCCCTGGCGATCTAGGGCGGGTCGGCCCGGTGAGAAATCCCTCCGGCCGGTCTATTCTTGATGGGATCGCTCACCGGCATCCTCAGCTAACTTGCGAGAAAACAGCAGGGTTCTCAAGGCACCGGTTATGCAACCCCTTGGTGAGCGCGCACAACGCGATACAGGGGGTACAGGCCGATGATTCGCGAGCTGGTCGTCCTGGCAGCACTTGGTACGGCGTTTGTCGCGAGTGGAGCGCCCGCCGCCGCTAGCGCCTCCCGTTTGGAAGGCGCCCGAACCGTCGCGCGTCCCGATCATCTGTCCACGGCCGATACGCGGGCCCTCGACAACCTTCTCGAGCGTTCCGGTCTGCAAGTTCAGCTCGAGAGTCTGTCAGCCGGCGTTCGCGTGCAGTTCCTGCGGGGCCGGGGCCGGCTCAGCGGCCAGGACCGCGTCACGATCGACCGGATCGTGTCGGAGCGCTTCGCTGCTGAGGCGCTCTACGCGCGGATCAGGCTCGAGTTCGAGCGGAATCTGGACGCGGCGAAGCTGGCAAAGGTCCTTGC
>QHSV01000146.1 GCA_003221655.1 Candidatus Rokuibacteriota bacterium | reverse complement strand
CGTCGCCCCAGCGGTACTCGCGCGTGAGCTCGTCCAGGCGCGCCTTGAGGCTGCCGTCGAGGCCCTTGTCGACGGCGGCGAGCACGTCGTCGAGCTGCTCTGGTCGGCTGGCGCCGATGATCGGCGCGGTGATGACCGGGTTCTCCAGCACCCAGGCGACGGCCATCTGGACCATCGACATTCCGGCCTCCGCGGCGAGCGGGCGGAGGGCCTCCACGGTCTCGAGCTCGCGCTCGTGCCAGTAACGCTCCCGGTAGCGCGCGCCGGCCGTCGGGTGCGTGAAGCGCGTGCCCGGCATCGGGCCGGCCTCGCGGCGGTGCTTGCCGGAGAGGAGGCCGCCCGCGATCGGGTTGTAGGCGATCACACCCAGTCCCTCCTCCACGCAGAGCGGCAACAGCTCGCGCTCGACCTGGCGGTAGAGAAGGTTGTAGCGGGGCTGCACGCAGGCGAAGCGCGCCAGACCGAGAAGCTCGCTTCGCCCCAGCGCGCGCGCCACCTGATACGCGAAGTAGTTCGAGCAGCCGACGTAGCGCGCCTTGCCTGCGTGCACTACGTCGTCGAGCGCGCGCAGGCTCTCGTCGATCGGTGTCGACGGATCGGGATGATGGAGCTGGTAGAGGTCCACGTAGTCGGTGCGGAGCCGGCGCAGCGAGCCGTCGATCGCGTCGAGGATGTGCTTGCGCGAGAGCCCCTGGTCCCAGGGGCGGGCGCTCATGGCGCCGAAGCACTTGGTGGCGATGACGAAGTCCCCACGGCGTCCCTGGAGCCAGCGACCGAGGATCTCCTCCGTGCGCCCAACCGTATCGAGGGTGCCGCCGATGGGGTACACGTCAGAGGTGTCGAGAAACGTGATACCGCCCGTCGCGGCCCGATCGAGAATCGCCACCGAGCTGGCCTCGTCGCACTGCAGGCCGAATGTCATGGTGCCCAGGCAGAGCTGGGAGACGGGCAGCCCCGTGCGGCCGAGACGGACGTGTCGCATCGGTTCCCGCGCCGGCCGCCGCCCCCGAAGCGCCGGCGGGACAGATCACCTTCGCCGTTACCGTGACGCTTGCGCCGACGTGGTTCGATCCCGCCGAGACGCCGGGGGTGATCACGCCCTTCCTCACGCTCTACGCGCTCCACGACGCGCTCGTGAAGCCGATGCCGGGCAATGCGTGGGCGCCGGGCCTGGCGGAGTCGTGGACCGCGTCGAAGGACGGGCTCACGTATGAATTTGTGCTCCGGAAGGGCGTGCGGTTCCACAACAGCGATCCCCTGACCGCCGAGGACGTGAAGTTCTCGTTCGACCGCTATAAGGGCGGCGGCGCCACCACGCTGAAGGCGCGCGTCGCGGCCGTCGAGATCGTCGACGCGCAGCGCATCCGCTTCCGGATGAAGCAGCCGTGGCCCGACTTCATGACGTTCTACGCGACGCCGGCCACCAGCGCCGCCTGGATCGTTCCCAAGAAATACATGGAGCGCGTCGGGGACGACGCCTTCAAGAAGGCGCCGGTCGGAGCAGGGCCGTACCGCTTCGTGTCGTTCAACCCCGGCGTCGAGCTGGTCGTCGAGGCCTACGAGGGTTACTGGCGGAAAACGCCGTCGGTGAAGCGTCTCGTGTTCAGGTCGGTGCCGGACGAGTCGACGCGCATGGTAACGGTCAAGCGCGGCGAGACCGACATCGCGTACGGGCTGAGGGGCCCGGACGCCGAGGAGGTGAGGCGGACGCCCGGCCTCACCCTCAAGGTGGTGCTCCCGACGGTCAGCCAGTGGCTCGTCTTCACCCAGCAGTGGGACCCGAAGTCGCCGTGGGCGGAGCGCCGCATCCGGCTCGCCGTCAACCTCGCGATCGATCGTAAGGCGTTCAGCGACGCGGAGTATCTCGGATACGGCCGGCCGGCGCCGAGCATCATCCCTCGCGATTTCGAGTTCTACTGGGCGCCGCCGCCGTATCCCTACGATCCAGCGCGGGCGAAGCGACTCCTGGCCGAGGCGGGCTATCCGAAAGGCTTCGATGCGGTCGAGGTCGCGACTGACGCCGTGTTCGCGCCCGAGGCCGAGACCGTCATCAACGGCCTTCAGGCCATCGGCATTCGCGCGCGGTTGCGCCCGCTCGAGCGCGCAGGGTTCTACAAGGCGGACCAGGAAAAGCAATTCAAGCACCTGGTGCGCGTCGGTAGCGGCGCCGCGGGCAACGCGGCGACGCGGATCGAGGCGTTCGTGATCTCGGGCGGTATTCGCTCCTACGGCGGCTACTCGGACATCGATGCGCTCTTCCGCGACCAGGCCGTCGAGATGGACCCCAAGCGGCGCGAGGCGCTGCTCCATAAGATCCAGCAGCTCATGCACGAGCGCGCGATGTTCGCGCCGATCGTGGAGCAGGCGGGGCTGATTGGCGTCGGCCCTCGGTTGGCGGAGGTGCCCAGCATCACAGGGCACCCGTTCATCTCGCCCTACGAGGATCTCAAGCTCAAGGGACTATCACCGTGAACCTGAGTTCAGGCGCTACTCCGAGCGTGATCATCTCCCGGGCCGTCACCGACAATCTGACCAAGGCGTCGTGGATCCGTCGCATGTTCGAGGAGGGTGCTCGCCTCAAGCAGGAGCGCGGCGCCGACAAGGTCTTCGACTTCACGCTGGGTAATCCCGAGATCGAACCCCCAGCGGCCGTACTGGACGCCGCGCGGCGCGTGCTCGAGAGCGATGCACCTCACCTGCACGCTTACATGCTTCTACGCGGAAAACCACGGTGGGCGCCTGGTCGTCGTGCCGCCAAGGGCCGACCTCACGCCCGACGTCGCGCAGCTCGAAGCCGCGATCACGCCGAGGACGCGCGCGATCCTGTTGAACTCGCCGAACAACCCGAGCGGCGTCATCTACCCCGCCTCGACGTTCGTGGAGATCGAGGCCGCGCTGAGCCGCGCCATGCGGCCGATCGTGCTCATCAGCGACGAGCCCTACCGCGCACTGGTCTTCGACGACGTGGTGCCGCCCGAGGTGCCGCCGCTGGTGACTCGCTCGATCGTCGCGACGTCCTGGTCCAAGTCGCTGGCCATTCCCGGGGAGCGCATCGGCTATCTGGCCTTCTCTCCGCGGATGCCGGAGGCGGCCGAGCTCTTCGAGGCCTGCACGTTCACCAGTCGGGTGCTCGGCTTCGTGAACGCGCCGGCGCTGTGGCAGTGGGTGGTGGCCGAGGTGGGGGACCAGGTCATCGACGTGGCGCCCTACCGCGAAAAGCGCGACTTGATGTACGAGGGGCTGACCCGTATCGGCTACCAGTGCGTCAAGCCTCAGGGCGCCTTCTACGTGTTCCCGCGCACGCCGATCGACGACGACGTCGCCTTCGTGCGCTTGCTGGCCGAGGAGGGGGTGCTCACGGTGCCCGGCTCCGGCTTCGGCGCCCCGGGCCACATCCGCATCTCACTCACGGTGGAGCGTGACACCGTGGTGCGCGCGCTTCCGGGCTTCGAGCGCGCCTTTCGCAAGGCGCGCGGGGAACGATGAGCCGTCCCTTGATGGCGACCGCGACCGTCGAGCCGCCTCAGTCGCTGATCACCGTGACCCACGTCATCTACGGCTTGCACGCCGCCAGCTTGATCACGGGGATCATCACCGCGGCCACCGTGGTGGCCGCGTTCCTCACCGGCTGGCCCTCGCTCATCGCCGTAATCCTCAACTACGTCAAGCGCGGCGAGGCGCACGGGACCTGGCTCGAGTCGCACTTCCGGTGGCAGATCCGCACGTTCTGGTTCGGGCTATTGTGGGTGGCGCTCTGCCTGGTGTTCATCGTGGCCACGCTCGGCGTCGGCCTGCTGATCGCCTGGCTGCCGCTGGGCGTGGTCGGGCTGTGGTTCATCTATCGGGTCGCGCGCGGCTGGCTCCGGCTGAACGACCGCCGGCCGATGTACGAGTAGCCCGGTCGCGTAGGGCCACCTTGCCGGTGAGTGTCTTCGTCATTTGCCGACGGCGACGCGCGTGCCTTCCTTCAGGCCGTCCGGGGGACTGACGACGAGCCGTTCCTGCCCCGTGAGGCCCGCGACGACCTCCACCGTCTGCCCGAGGTCGCGGCCCAGCTGAACACCCAGGTAGTGCACGGTGCCGTCGGCGCTGACGGCGATAACTTGAGATCCGGTTGCCCGCGTCACGAGGGCGGTCGCGGGCACCATCCACACCGGGTCGGCGGGCACGACACTGAACTTGACCTGGGCGTACATCCCGGGCATGAGCGCCAGGTCGTCGTTGCGCAGGCGCACCTCCGTGAGGAGGGTTCGCGACGTCGGGTCCAGAGCGCCCGCGGTGCTCACGATTCTCCCGACGAACGCGCGTTGCGCGTACTCGGGCACGAGGATCCGGGCCTCCTGGCCCGGCGCGATCGAGCGGACGAACGTCTGTGGGACGTTGACGAAGATCCGTAGGTTCTCGACGCGGGCGATCCGGAACAGCGGGGGGCTCGCGGCGCTGCCGCTGCCCGAAGTGATCAGGGCGCCGCGGTCGGTTCCCCGTGCGGTGACAATCCCCGCGAACGGCGCCTCAACTCGCTGGAAGGACTGGAGAGTCATCAACCGCTGCACGTTGGCCTCGCTCGCGCCCACGTTGGCCCGGGCGGCGCCGACGCTGGCCTCGATCGCGCCGACGTTCGCCTGCATCCCGTCGACGTTGGCCTGGGCGGCAGCCGTGGCGGCGCGGGCGGCGGTGAACGCGGTCCGCTTCTCGTCCGCATCCTGATGCGCGACCAGCTCCTTGCGTTCGAGCCGGATGAAGCGGTCCGCGGTGGCGCCGGCGAATCCCTCGTTGGCGCGGGATAGATCGAGGCTCGCGCGCGACTGGGTCAGCGTGGCCTGGGCCTGGGTGAGGCCCGCCTGAGCCTGCGCCAGCCCCGCGCGCGTCTGGGCCAGCGCGGCGCGTGCCTGGCTGAGCTCCTGATCCAGCTCGGGCGTGTCGATCTGGGCCAGCACCTTTCCCGTCCCCACGCGATCGCCGATGTCGACGTAGCGCTCGCGGACGTAGCCGCTCGTCCGGGCGTAGATGGCCGCCTCCTCGATCGCCTGGATATTGCTCGGCAGCACGAGGTCGATCGGCCCGGTCGCCCGGGCCGGCGCAACGACGCTGACCGGGACAAGTCCGGCTTCGGGGGCCGTGGACGCCGCGACCAGCTCTGCGTTCTGCCGAAGGCGCGGCACCACGCCGATGACGAGCAGCATGGCCAGCAGCGCCGCGCCGATGAGGAGACTCCACGTGGTTCGTGACTTGGGCATTCACCTACTCCTGCGTTGACGTTGTTGGCGCGCCGTCGTCAGGCGCGGGCTCGGCGAGGAAGTCCTTTCGCGGCGCGCGACGGCGCAGCACGCTGTAGACGAGGGGGACGAGAAAGAGCGTGGCGAAGGTGGCCACCAGCAGGCCGCCGATCACGGCGCGGCCCAGGGGAGCGTTCTGCTCGCCGCCCTCACCGAGACCGAGCGACATGGGCAGCATGCCGATGATCATGGCGAGGGCGGTCATCAGCACCGGGCGCAGGCGGGTGGCGCCGGCCGCGAGGGCCGCGCGACGTGCGTCGTGGCCCTCGAGCATCTGATCGTTCGCGAAGGTGACGATGAGAATGCTGTTCGCGGTCGCGACGCCGACGCTCATGATGGCGCCCATGAGCGCGGGCACGCTGAACGTCGTGTGGGTGACGAAGAGCATCCACACGATGCCGCAGAGCCCGACCGGCAAGGCCGTGATGATGATGAACGGGTCCAGCCAGGACTGGAAGTTGACCACCATGAGCAAGTAGACGAGCGCGACGGCGAAGATCAGGCCGAGTCCGAGACGCACGAAGGCCGAGCTCATGCTCTCCACCTGTCCGCGCACCGTGATCGTGTGACCGGCCGGTAGCTTGGGCCTGAGATCGGCCGCAATCTGCTGAACGGCGGCCGCCACGCTGCCGAGGTCTCGGTCCTGGACATTGGCGTAGACGTCGAAGACCGGCTGTACGTTCGAGTGGCTGAGGACGGCCGGAACCTCGCGGCGCTCGAGGGTGGCGAGATTGCTGAGGAGCTGGGGCGGCCCGGCGGTGGGCGGGATCACCGCGGTGTTCATGAGCGTGTTGACCGAATCGACCCGACTCTGGGGTGTCTGGACCGCGACGAGATAGTTGATGCCGCTGCGGGGATCGGTCCAGTAGTTCGGCGACACGACCGCGCTCGAGCTGAGCGAGACCAGGACGTTGTTCGCCACGTCGCGCTGGGTCAGACCGAGCTCCGCCGCGCGCGACCGGTCGACGTTGACGAGGAGCGAGGGCGTGTTGACCACCTGATGCAGGTGGACGTCGACGGCGCCGGGAATCCGCGCCATCCGCGCCGCGACCTCCAGGGCGATCTCGTGAGTCGCCGCCTGGTTGAATCCCGTGACCTGCACGTCGATCGGCGCCGGCAGCCCGAAGTTTAGGATCTGGCTCACCATGTCGGCGGGCTGGAAGAAGAACGTGACGCCCGGGAACTCGCGGGGGAGCGTCTCGCGGAGCGTCTTCATCCAGCGCGCGGTCGACTGATGGCGCTCGGGATTCAGTGAGACGAGGATCTCTCCGTCGGACGGTCCGATGGTCACGCTGTCGGTGAAGGCGAGGTTGATCGGCTGCGGCTGACCGATGTTGTCAATGACCAGCTCGATCTCGTCCTTCGGGATCAAGCGCCGAATCGTCGCTTCGACGTCGGCGAACACCTGCTCGGTCTCCTCGATGCGGGTGCCGGCCGGCGCTCGGACGTGGAGGCGGAACTGCCCGGTGTCGACCGAGGGGAAGAAGTCGCGCCCGACGAACGGGACAAGCGCCGCCCCGCTCACCAACACGACGCCGAAGGCGCCGAGCACGCGCGCGCGCCGGCCGAGGGCGGTCTCGAGCACCCTGACGTACGCCACGCGGAGCCGCTCGAACTGTCGCTGAAACGCGTCGTGGATCCGGGCGAAGAAGCCCGGCGTCGTCGCCGCGACAGCGGGGCCGTGGACCTCGCTCGCCAGCAGGTAGCGCACGAGCGTGGGGACGATCGTGCGCGAGAGCAGATACGACGCGAGCATGGCGAACACCACGGCCATCGCCAGCGGCGTGAACAGGTACTTCGCGGGACCGGTGAGGAACACGACGGGGACGAAGACGATGCAGATCGACAGCGTGGAGACGAACGCGGGCGTCGCGATCTGCTGGGCGCCGTCGAGGATCGCCTGGACGAGGCGCTTGCCGAGCCCGAGGTTCCGATGGATGTTCTCGATCTCCACGGTGGCGTCGTCGACGAGGATGCCGACCGCCAGGGCCAGCCCGCCGAGCGTCATGACGTTGAGCGTCTGGCCGATCGCGCTGAGGATCGCCAGCGACGTGAGGATCGAGAGCGGGATCGACGTGATCACGACGAGCGTGCTGCGCCAGCTCCCCAGGAAGAGGAGGATCATGAGGCCGGTGAGGCACGCGGCGATCGCACCCTCGACGAGGACCCCGGTGATAGCCGCGCGCACGAAGAGCGACTGGTCGAACAACTCCTTGACCTCGAGCCCCGGGGGCGCCGCCGCGCGGATGGCCGGGAGGAGATTCTTGAGTTGCTTGACGATCGTCAGCGTCGAGGCGCCGCCCTTTTTGATCACGGTGAGCAGCACGGACCGGCGGCCGTCGTGCCGGACGATGTTGGTCTGGACCGCGAAGCCGTCGCGCACGTGCGCCACGTCGCGCAGGTAGACCGTGGCGCCGTTGACGACCTTGACCGGCAGCTCGTCGAGCCCCGCCACGGCGTCGGGGCTGCTGTTGAGGCTGACCCGGTACTCCCGCGGCCCGAGCTTGACGCTGCCGGACGGCAGCGTCAGGTTCTGCAGATTGACCGCGTTGCTCACGTCCGCCGCCGAGATCGACTTTGCCAGGAGCGCCTGCGGGTCGAGATCGACCATGATCTGCCGCGGCTTGCCGCCGTAGGGCAAGGGCAGCGTGATGCCCTGGATCGGCGCGATCTGCTGGCGGATGCGATAGATCCCGTAGTCGTAGAGCTGAGCCTCCGAGAGCGTCTTGCCGCCGAGGGCGAGCTGGATGATCGGTACGCTCGAGGCGTTGTACTGGAGAATGAAGGGCGGGACCGCGCCCGGCGGCATGCGACGAAGGATGGTCTGCGACACCGCGGTCACCTGCGCGAGCGCCGCTTCGACGTTCACGTTCGGCTGGAAATAGATCTTGATGACCCCGACGCCCGGATACGTTTGCGACTCGATCGATCGCACATCGCTGACCGCCGACGAGATCGTGTACTCGGAGAAGGTCGTGATCCGCGACGCCATGTCCTCGGTGGTCAGGCCGTCGTGGTTCCAGATCACTGAGACCACCGGGATGTCGATCTCGGGAAAGATGTCCGTCGGCGTGGTGACGATCGCGGAGACGCCGAGCAGCACGATGGCGAGCCCCATGACGACGAAAGTGTAGGGGCGGCGAAGCGCCAGCCGAACGATCCACATGTCGCGGGGCTTCCTCCTTGCTCTGTTGATGCTGACGAGTCCGACGGCGATTCCGGGATCGCGCGCGAGTGTTGGCGCTGATGCTCAGGAAGCGAGCAGCCCGTGATGGATTTCTGTCAGGCGTCCACGGGCTGACGTAACAATCGGGCGTAGTGCCCGATCCGCGCGCTCATCGGCGTCGCGCGCGGCCTGAAGTGGTACGGTGAGAGGCGATGCGCTCTCCCGTCCGATCACTTCCTCCGAGCGTCCAGCGCTGGGCCACTCGCGTGCGGTGGCTCCAGTGGCTCGACGCGCTGGCGGCCTGGCTTCTCGCGTGGTGCCTCCTCGCGTTGATGCCGGGGAAAATGACACCAGCTGCGTCGGCGGGCGCCGCGCTGGCGCTGGTCGGCCTCGCGTCGCTCGCAAGCCCGGTGCGGCGACGCTGGAGGCCGATCAGGGCGCTGGTCTCGCTGTCCGTGAGCCGCGCGCTCAGGCCGGGCGATAGGGCCTGGCTCGTGCTGCCCAGGCACATCGAGCCCGTCATCGTCACGGCGCGCCGGCGGCTCCGGCTGGTCGTCGCGCGGCCCGACCAGGGCTCCACCGAAGGCATGGAAGTGCGCCGCACCCGCGTCTTCGTCGTCCCGCCGGCCGGTTGAGCGCAGGCACGAGCATTCAAGCTAGAGTAGGCGCATGCTGACGCCTGAAATCATCGAAGCCGCTGCCCGCGCCTCGTTCGAGATGCACCGAACACGCGCCCGTTACCGCCCGCTCGACGCCGCGCTCCGGGCGGCGCCCCTCGAGGACGCCTATCGCGTCCAGGACGCGCTGCATCGAATCATGGTGGCGGCGGGGCGTGGCGACATCGCCGGCTGGAAGATCGCCCTCACCTCCAGGGCCATGCAGCAGATGACCGGAGTGGATCAGCCCGCCGCCGGCGCGATCTTCTCGAAGGTCGTTCACGCTTCACCCGCCCGCATCGATCTCGCCGCCTATCACCACCTGGGCGTGGAGTTCGAGGTGGCGGTACGTCTCGGCGACGATCTACCGGCGCGCGGCGGGCCGTGGACACGCGAGTCCGTGGCCGGCCGGGTCGCCGCCTGCCTGCCCGCGTTCGAGCTGGTCGAGGACGGCGACGCCGATTACAAGACGCTCGACGCCTTCACTCTCGTCGCGCAGAACACGTGGAACGGCGGCGTGGTGCTCGGCGCGCCGGTCACGCAGTGGCGCCGCGTCGACCTCGAGCGCGCGGTGACGCGCTGCTGGATCAACGAGCAGCCCAGCGGCCAGGGCAAGACCGGCGATGCGATGGGTCATCCCTTCGACGCCGTGGCGTGGCTGGCGAATCTCCTCAACCGCCGCGACCGCGCCCTCGAGCGCGGCATGATCGTGATGACCGGCAGCAGCATCACCACGAAGTTCCCGGCGCCGGGCGACCGGGTGCGCTTCGTCATCGAGGGCCTCGGTGAGGCGAGCCTGGAGGTTGCGCGGTGAAGCGGAGCACACTAACCGCCAAGGAGCTCTGGTAATGGCCTTGAAAGATCGGATCACGTTCGGCATGTCGCTGCCCCACCGCTCCCCCGACACGATCGACATGGCGGCCGTGCGCCAGGTCGCCCAGCGCGCCGATACCCTGGGATTCAGCGACCTCTGGGTGACCGAGAACACGCTGGACCACGTCTTCTGCTTCGACCCGATCGTGATCCTGACCTACGCGGCCGCGGTCACCACGCGGATCCGCGTCGGTGTCTCCGTGGTCGTCCTGCCGGTCCGCAATCCGATTCACATCGCGCACGAGGTCGCCACGCTGGACTACGCGAGCAACGGCCGGGCGATCCTCGGCGTCGGACTGGGCCGCGATCACCACTACGCGCAATTCCAGGTACCCCGCGAGCGTCGGATCCGGCGATTCCGCGAAGAGGTCGAGCTGATCAAAGCGCTATGGACGGAGTCGAAGGTCGACTACCGCGGAACCTTCTACCAGCTCGAGGGCGGCACCATGGCGCCTAAGCCGGTGCAGAAGCCGCACCCGCCGATCTGGCTGGGCGGCGGACACCCCGACGCGATCCGGCGCGCCGCGGTGATCGCCGACGGATGGATGGGCTCAGGCGGCTCGAGCACCGCCGAGTTTTCCCGAAGCGTCCCCGCGTTGCGCGCCGCGCTGGAGAAGGCGTCGCGCGACCCGGCCAAGTTTCCGATCTCGAAGCGCGTGTTTCTCTCCGTGCACGAGCGCCCCGACGTGGCTCGGGCCGAGCTCCACCGGTGGTTCACGACCGTCTATCACAACCCGAACGGGGCCGATGCCTCCGGTGTCCACGGCACGCCGGAGCAGGTCCGCGAGCGGCTGGAACAGTTGGTCGCTATGGGAGCGAACCATCTCCTGCTCAATCCCATCTGCCGCCACGTCGAGCAGCTGGAGGCGCTAGCCGCGATCGTGGGGCTCTCCTGAGGGGAGGAGAGGGCGTCCCGCCGTCAAACCTCTGCGAATAGTCGCTCTACCCGGGCCAGCACCGGACTCGCGAGCAGGGCCGGCTGATGAGCCGGCAGGTCGACCCACACCGGGAACTCGCGCCCGGTGATCTTGCGGATTTTGGTCGCGCCCCCCAGGGACATCAAGGTCTGCCACGAGGCAGCGAGATCCGGGTTGGCCAGCAAGAGCAAGCCGAGCCCAAGATAACCATCGGCGACGCCGGACAATGTCACGCCCGCTTCGGCCAGCGCGCCGACCCGTTCGTCGGGAGCCAGAAACCGCCGGACCGGCGCGGATTGCCACGCGAGGACTGGGCACAATCCCGGGCCCGTTTCTGCGAGAGCCGCCAGCCACGGATGTCGGGCGTGGGAGAGGAATCGGTTGTACGCCTCCCCGATGCCATCCGGGGCGTCGTCGTGCTCCTTGAGCAGAATCGACGGGAACGGCGCATCCGGCAGGCTATACGCCCGGATCAGCGACCCCGGCACGGGGCAGCTGAAGGGAGCCACCCGCCCCAGGAAGTCCGTCAGCGCCTCACCCGCGAGAGCGGCCTGAGGGATCGTGAGCAACCAGTGGGTGGTGTCGGGCCTGGCCACGGATGCCAGGAGTACCTCGCCGGGGGGCCATGCCCGGCCATTTCCGGTGCCGTCTACGCCGATCTCCGAGTTACGGCACCGCCGCTGCAGCAGGCGGGGGCTGCTCAAGGTCATCGGTCACGCTCCTCGCCGTCAGACGGCGATAGGGTCACAGCGATTGCGTCGTGGACGGGATACGGATAACATCCCTGGCAACGAACTCCAAGGAGGGCCAACATGGCCGAAGGCAAGGTACACGTCGAAATCGTCTACTGCGTCGTCTGAGGGTATCTCCCCGTGGCCGTCAGTGTGGCGGCCGAGTTGTCCTCGATCAACTACCGCGATACGGCAATTACGCTGACCCCGTCCGACAGCGGCCGGTTCGAGGTGTACCTGGACGGCAAGAAGCTCTACGACCGGAAGGCTCCGGGCGCCGTGGACTTCCTGCCCGCGCTCAAGGAGATTCACAAGATCCGGGATGCCATCAAAGAGGTCTTCGGCCAGGCGCCGGCGCCGGCCGCTGCATCCCACTAGGAGCTGACATGGCCTTCGGCACGCACCACGTCCATGTGAAGACCCGGGATCCCAAGACGACGATGCAGTTCTACGTCGACAACCTCGGCGCGACGCTGATCGGCGAGGCGGGTCGCGGCTACCGCGTGAGCCTTCATGGGCTGCAGCTCAACATCACGCCCCTGATCGACACGCAGAAGCGCGAGCAGCACTACGGCCTCGAGCACATCGCCGTGGACACCGACGACTACACGGCGACGCTGGCCCGGCTCCGTTCCAATGGCGTCCGGGTTCTCGAGGAGCTGCCACCCAATAACAATGGCCGGCGGGTCTGCTTCCTGGAGGCCCCCGACGGAGTGCAGATCGAAGTCATCGAGAAAGTGTAGGCCCGTGGGCGGCGGCCGCGAGTCCGGCTTGACTGACGTCGTCAAGCGACAGGTCGCCGCCCACTGGAATCGGCGGGCCCCGAGCTTCGACGAGGACTTCGGCCACAGGATCCGCACGCCCGCCGAGCGGGCTGCGTGGGATCGCA
>QHSV01000472.1 GCA_003221655.1 Candidatus Rokuibacteriota bacterium | reverse complement strand
CGCTGTCATGCGCTCGCTGTGGACCGAAGACGAGCCGAGCTTCGACGGCAAGTACCACCGCTTCGCTGGAATGAAGTTCTCGCCCAAGCCGCGCCAGAAGCCGTCCATCCCCGTGGTGATCGGTGGCGTCAGCCGCGCCGCCATCCGACGTGCGGCGCGGATCGGAGATGGCTGGCAGCCACTCGGCCTGTCGCCCGAAGCTCTGGGGCAGGGCATCGCGTTGCTCCGCACGGAGGCTCAGTCACATGGTAGAGACGTCTCGACGATCCCCGTCTCGATCGCCATGTCACTCGGGGTCTCCACGCACCGACGCTACGCGCTCGGCAAGGACCCGGCCGAGGTCGTCAACAACGCAAAAGCGTATGCGAGCCTCGGCGTGCAGACGCTGGTGATCTCAGCCAACACGGGCGATCCGGGCGAGGCCCGGTCCGCCCTGGAGACGATCGCGCGCGAGGTGCTGCCCGCATTCGCGTGACGGGTCGTGATCTTCTTCTCAGCCGATCAGCTCGTGCTCTTCGGTGATGAGCACCAGACGGTCGCTGTGGCTCTCCCTGGAGTGCGCCAGCGCCGCCTCGCCGACCTCGGACGACCAAGCATCGTCGAGAGCGGCGCGGCTGTCGAACCACAGCTCGGCGATGCCGTCCCACGGCTCGCGGCCCTCGTGCGACGTGGATCCCGTGACCAGGCACACGCGGTACTTTCTCAGGTTTGGCAGCGTCATTCCGTAGGCGACGTGCTCATCCAGCCACCAGCGGTGAAATCTCTCACGAGTCCAATTTTGAGGGCGCCGCAGCAGCACCACGACCTTGATCATTGCGCCAGCGCTCCACCGTCGATGACCAGCTCGCTCCCGGTCATGTACGACGAGTCGTCCGACGCCAGATAGAGCACCACCGTCACGATCTCGGCCACCGTGCCCATCCGCCCCAGCGGAACGCGTTGCAGCCGTTGCTTCAGGACCTCCGGGTCGGGCATGGCGCTGTGGAGCATTTCCGTGTCGACCGGGCCGGGATGCACCGAGTTGCAGCGGATCTTGTCCTTGGCGTGCTGGCTCGCCGTCACCTTCGTGAAGATCCGGATGGCGCCCTTGCTGGCCGCATAGGCGGGCTCCTGGTGCAGTGACTGCCCGATCCCCGCCACCGACGAAATGTTCACGATCGAGCCGCCACCCGCCTGGCGCATGGCCGGAATGGCGTACTTCGTGCCCAGGAATACGCCCTTGGCGTTGACGGCCATCACGCGATCCCACTCGGCGGCCGTGCGGTCCTCGATCGCGACCCGCGGGATGACGATCGCGGCGTTGTTGATCAGGATGTCGAGCCGGCCATGTCGGCCGGTCGCCAGCTTGACGGCGTTCTGCCAGTCCGCCTCGTTCGTGACGTCCAGATGCACGTAGGTGGCCTCGCCCCCGGCGGCGCGAATGGAGGCCTCGACCTTCTTGCCCTCGGCGTCGAGGATGTCGCCGAAGACGACCTTCGCGCCTTCGCGGGCGAACGTGTCGGCTTCCGCCGCTCCCTGTCCACGCGCCCCGCCACTGATCAGCGCGACCTTCCCGTCCAGCTTTCCCATCTCTGTCTCCCTCTTCGGCCGCCCTCTCAGCGCGGGGGCGCCGGGTGCGTGACGACCCAGTGTTTGGCGATGTCGATGCGCCGCGTGAACCACACGCCCTTGTGGCGTCCGATGTAGTCCAGCGCGCGCTCGAGGCCGGCCGCCCGCGAGGGATGCCCGATGAGCCGCAGGTGCAACCCGAGCGACATCATCTTGGGCTGCGTCTGGCCCTCGTGGTAGAGCACGTCGAAGCCGTCCTTCACGAACGTGAAGTAGTCGTCGGCGGTGAACAGGCCACCGCTGCCGAACTTCGAATCGTTGGCCGTGAGGCTGTACGGCACGACCAGATGCGGGCGCTCGTTCACGCGCACCCAGTACGGCAGCTCGTCGTTGTAGGCGTCCGAGTCGTAGAGGAAGCCGCCTTCCTCGACGAGGAGGCGCCGCGTGTTCACGCTGGGCCCGTACCGGCAGTACCAGCCCATCGGCCGAGCGCCGACGGTCTTCTTCATGGACTCGACGGCCATCTGGATGTGCTTGCGCTCTTCGTCTTCGGGGAGCTCGTAGTGCTTGATCCAGCGCCAGCCGTGCGAACAGACGTCGAACCCGGCTTCGCGGATGGCGGCGGCCACCGCCGGGTTGCGCTCGAGGGCCAGCGCGCAGCCGAAGACGGTGAGCGGCAGCCCGCGCTCCTTGAAGAGGCGCAGGACGCGCCAGAAGCCCACGCGGCTGCCGTACTCGAACAGGCCTTCGGCGGCCAGGTCCCGGCCCTTGACCCCGTAGTTGGTGGAGCCGGACTCGGTCAGCGTCGCCTCGGAGAAGCCGTCGTCGTG
>QHSV01000486.1 GCA_003221655.1 Candidatus Rokuibacteriota bacterium | reverse complement strand
CGTCTCGCTCGTGATCGCCATCCTGGCGGGCTACAGTCTCGCCCGCCTCCGTTACCGCGGCGTCGGCACGTTCGGCACAGCGGTGTTCATCACGTATCTCGTGCCGCCGACACTGCTCTTCCTTCCGCTCTCCCAGGTGGTGGTCTGGCTCGGCATCTCGGACACCATCTGGGCTCTGGTCGTGACGTATCCGACCTTCCTGGTACCCTTCTCCACCTGGCTCCTCATGGGCTACTTCCGGACGATTCCCCGGGAGGTGGAAGAGTGCGCGCTGGTGGACGGCGCGAGCCGGATGCAGACGCTCGTCCGCATCGTGCTGCCGATGGCCGTCCCCGGGATCGTCTGCGTCACGCTCTTCGGCTTCACGCTCACCTGGAACGAGTTCACGTACGCGCTGACGTTCGTGTCGCAGACGGCCAACAAGACCGCGGTCGTCGGCGTGACCGCCGACCTGATCCGCGGCGACATCTACTACTGGGGCTCGCTGATGGCGGGGGCGGTGGTGGCGAGCCTTCCCATCGTCATCATCTACGTCTGGTTCCTCGACTACTACGTGTCGGGACTCACCGCCGGCGCCGTAAAAGGCTAGGCCGCCCGCAGGGGGCGATGCCGCCACGATCGCCGGGTCGATGCGCGCCGGGTATAATGACGCCATGCCGATCCTGACCGCGCGCGACCAGGCCGCTGTTCGCAAGGAGTTCGAGCGCATCACCGGGCCCGTGAAGCTCGTCGTCTTCTCGCAGGAGCTCGCCGCCGCCGAGCTCTGCCAGCAGAACGAGCAGCTCGTGCGCGAGGTCGCCGAGCTTTCCGACCAGATCACGGTGGAGGTGCTCAACCTCGCCATCGACCGCGAGCGCGCCGAGGCGTACGGCGTGGACCAGGTGCCGGCCATGGTCGTCGAAGGCAGCCGGGACTACGGCATCCGCTTTTACGGCGTCCCGCTGGGCTACGAGTTCAGCAACCTCATCGACTCGATCATCGTGGTGTCCACCGGCGCGCCGGCGCTGGCGGAGGACACCCTGGCCTCGCTACGGGCGCTCGCCGCCGATGTCGACATCAAGGTTTTCTCAACGCCCACCTGACCTCACTGTCCCCGGGCCGTGCGCCTGGCACAGCACATGTCGGTCGCGTCGGACCGCGTGCGCTCGACCGTCATCGAGGCGACGGAGTTTCCCGAGCTGTCGCGGGCCTATCAAGTGATCGGTGTCCCGAAGGTCGTGATCAACGATCGCGTACAGTTCGAGGGCGCCGTCCCCGAGCAGGACTTCCTCGGCGCGGTGCTCCAGGCGGTGGAGACGTCCTGAAACAGCTTGCCCAAACCAGGTGACTCCCGCGCGGCGCTCGTGTTCGTGTACGGGACGCTGATGCGGGGGTACGCGCTGCACCTCCTGCTGGCGCACGCGTCGAAGTTCCTCGGCGAGGGCCGTGTCCACGGGCGCCTGGTCGATCTCGGCCGCTACCCGGGGCTGGTCGACGGAGCCGGCAGCGTCCGCGGAGAGATCTACCGCCTGGACGACCGCGAACTTCTCGCGGTGCTCGACCGCGCGGAGGGGTACAATTTCGGTCGTCGTCGCACGACCGTCACGCTCGCGAGCGGCCGGCGCGCGCGTGCGTGGGTCTACCGGTATCGCGGACGTCGGAAGAAAGCCGTCCTCATCCCGGACGGGGACTACCGGCGGGCGCACCCGCGCCCCGCGATTCTCTGAACGGAGGAAGCTAATGGCGCTGACCGCCGCCGAGCTCGTCAAGGCCGATCAGGAGCACCTGATCCATCCGCTGCACCACCCCGTCGACAACGCGGAGTCGGTCATCTATGTCCGCGGACGGGGCGCGACCATCCAGGAGATCGGGGGCCACGAATACATCGACGGGCTCTCCGGGCTCTGGAACGTGAACGTGGGCCACGGCCGCACCGAGCTGGCCGACGCCGCGGCGGCGCAGATGAAAGATCTCGCGTACTTCTCCGGTTACGTGGGCTCCTCGAGCGTGCCGGCAATCACGCTGGCGAACCGGCTCATGGAGATCACGTACGACAACATGCAGGCCGTGTTCTTCACGTGCGGCGGCGCCGAGTCGAACGAGTCGGCGTTCAAGACGGCGCGCTTCTACTGGAAGGCGCAGGGCAAGCCCGACAAGGTCAAGATCATCTCCCGCCAGCAGGGCTACCACGGCGTCACCCTGCAGGCGATGAGCGCCACCGGGATGGGCGCCTACTGGAAGATGTTCGAGCCGCGCGTTCCGGGGTTCGTCCACGTCCAGACCTGCTACCCGTACCGGTTCCAGGGGGCGAAGCCCGGCGAGAGCATCGGACAGGCGGCGGCACGGGAGATCGAGGAGGCGATCCTGCGCGAGGGGCCTGACACGGTCGCCGCGATGATCGGCGAGCCGATCCACGGCGGGGGCGGAGTCATCTACCCGACCGACGACTACTGGCCGCGGGTGCGGGAGATTTGCACGCGCCACCACGTGCTCCTGATCGCCGACGAGGTCATCACCGGCTTCTGCCGGACCGGGCGCTGGTTCGCGCTCGGGCACTG
>QHSV01000485.1 GCA_003221655.1 Candidatus Rokuibacteriota bacterium | reverse complement strand
CCCGGGGTGAACGCCACGAACTTGTACGGGCCGGCGCCGATCGGGGCCCGCTTGAAGCCTTCGTCGCCGACCTTCTCGATGTACTTCTTCGGCACGATCCAGCCGGCTCCGGTCGCGTTCGAGTAGAAGGTCATGAAGTCGGGCCACGCCCGCTTGAGACGGATGCGGACACGGCCGGGCTCCGGAGTCTCCACCGCCGCCACGCTCTCCTTGAGAGGCTTGACGGACGCGCCTCGGTAGCGCTCGAACGAGAACTTGACGTCCTCGGCGCTGACCGTGTCACCGTTGTGGAACTGCACGCCTTTGCGGAGGACGAACTCGTAGACGAGCCCATCCGACGAGACGCTCCATGACTCGGCGAGGCTGGGCGCCATGGGCTGACCCGGGCTCGGTCTCACCATCGCATCGTGGAGCGCGTACAGGACCATGAAGGGCGTGATGATCCCGGAGGTCTCCGCGGGGTCGAACCACGTCGGCGCTAGGGAAACGTGGACCGCCCACGTCATTTGGCCCTCTGGGGCCGCGGCGCCGGGCGGGGCGCCGACAGCCAAGATCGCGAGGACGAGCGACGCGGCGACGAGGCCCCGCACGTGGCTCACGGTGGGAGCCTCTGCTACTGAGGAACCCAGAGGACCGAGGACACCTCGCCGAATTCCCGCCACAGCTTGCGCCAGGAGTCCCCGCCGTCATCGCTGCGATAGAGATAGCCGTACCGGCTGGCGCAGAACATCGTGTCGGGCGCCGACGCGGAGATGCTCACGGTCCAGATGGCCGAGTTCGGCTGCACCGGGAATTTCAGGTTCTCCCAGGTGACGCCCGCGTCACGGGAGCGCACCACCGTTCCAATGCGGCCCGGGGTGGAATCGCCCAGCGTCAGGAATACCGTGCGCGGATCATTGGGCTTGACCGCGATGCCCCGAGGGTAGTGCCAGGGGAAAACTTCTCGGGCCCGCGCGGCATGCCAGGTCTTGCCGTCATCGGTGCTGCGCCAGATGTCGTCATTCACCACGGTGAACACGGTCTTGGGAGGCCCTTCGACTACCAGCACGTTGTGAACGTCCTGGTTCGGGATCTGGCCGTTCACCTTGGTCCAGGTCTCGCCGCCGTCGGTGCTGTACCGGACGCCGTCCACCTCGAGCCCGACCCACACGTTCCGGTCGTTGGTGGGATCGACCGAGATCCCCGTGGGTCGCGGGACGCCGACGTTCGGGCAATCGTCCGCGATCTCCACGCGCAGCCGCGTCCAGCTCTTCCCCGCATCGGTGGAGCGGAAGATGCCCGGTGTGCTGGGCGTACCGGTGCCGGCGAACATCACGGCCGGATCGATCGGGTCGATGGCCATACTCCAGACCACGGATCCCTTCATCGGGTTCTCGAGCAGGCGCCATTTCGCGCCCGCGTCATCGCTGCGGTAGAGTCCGAGGTCGGTCCCGGCGTAGACGACCTCCGGGCTCCGGGAGTCCGAGCGCAGCATGCGGACGATGGAGTCGGAATGCATCCCCTGGCGCACGCTGGCCCGTGTCCAGCTCTCGCCGTCGTCGGCGCTCATCATGACGCCCTGACCGACGGTCCCGACCAGGATGTTCCCCTTGCTCGTCATAAGCCACCTCCTGACTCGGATTCGGCGCGTGAGTAGCCCAGACTATACACCGCTTGCCACGGCCCGGCGCGCCGCTGCGATCTCCGCCGGCGCAGCGTCCGGTCCCGGGAAATCGCGCTCGGCCCGCTTGTACCAGCCGCGCGCATTGTCGAGGTCGCCCTCGAGGATGTGCACGATCCCATGCAGCCACGCCGCCAGCGTCGACTTCTCCTTCTGGACGATCTCGTGCGCTTGCTTCCAGTCGCCGGCCGCCAGCAGCTCGACCGCGCGCGTGAGGGAGTCGCTCATGGTGTCCTCCTAGAGAGTTGGCGCGGCGGCCTGGCCAAGGACGTCCTCACACCACGCTGCCGCCGCCAGAAGCGTCGCTTCCGTGAAGGTTCCGCTCACGAGCTGGATGCCGAGCGGGAGACCCGACGTCGTGACGCCGCAGGGCACCGTGATCGACGGCAGGCCGCTCAG
>QHSV01000484.1 GCA_003221655.1 Candidatus Rokuibacteriota bacterium | reverse complement strand
CTCGTAGCCGGTATCCGGCACTTCCTCGAGGGTGAGATCTTCGACCTCACTCTTCGGCAGTTTTTCCAGGAGGTAGCCGCTCTTGGAGTCGAGGAGGAGGTGATCGCCGGTCTTGAGGCGCAGGGTGCGCAGGGGCTCGGCGATGATGCCGACCTTTTCCTCGTCGGCGCGCAGGGTGACGAGGGCGCGCTCGGCGTCGAGCTGTTCCTTGAGGATGACGACCTCGCCCTGGATCTCGTAGCCGGCGGCCTCGATGACGTTGAGGCCCTCGTTGAGGATAAGCTCCTGGCCGGGCTTGAGGGTCTCGGTCTTGATCGAGGGGTGGAGGTTGACCTTCACCTTGCGGCCCTGGGAGAGGATGGTGACGGTGCTGTCCTCGTTGGCGGCGAGGTAGACGCCGTACGTCGAGGGCGGCGCGCAGAGCTTGTCCACCTCTTCCTTGAGCGCGGTGATCTGCTCGCGCGCCTCCTGTAAGGTGCGCACGAGGATCTCGTTGCGATTGTACGCTTGGGTGAGCTGATGGTTGACGTCGCGCAGCTCCCTCTCGATGATGTGAGAGTCTCTCGGCGAGGCCGCGAAGTTTCGGGGCTCCTGGGCCTCGTCGACGTGGGTGTCAAACGCGGCAGACTTTGAGCTCATGGCTGACGACCTCCGGGCTTCGGGGCCCTCGCGGCCCGTCCGCCCACGCGATGCGTTCGCCGCTGATCGTTCTCAAACTCAAAATTGCAGCACCGCGAGACTGCAAGCCGTGTGCCCCGTCGATAAGTAGCGAAAGGCTCGATCTTTAACTCCCGGGATCTCTCGAGAGGGATGCGCTGGGCGTGTAGAAGCTACACTCATGGACCATGTACAAGTTACTGGGCGGCATGCTCAAGCGAGCACGAAGACGCGGACGAACGGGGTCATACGGAAGTAAGTCCGCGTCGAGCCGTTAGCTCAAACGGAAAGAGAGAGCCCCTCGGTAAGTAGCGGACTTGCCGAGGTGTTTTTATTTTCCGTGTTGGCTCACTATGGGTGGTGTGGGGTAGAGTAGAGGCGGTCGCGGGCACGTTCTATGCGGAGGACTGGAGGGTGAAGAAGAAGGCCAAGAAGAGAAAGGCCAAGGCCAAGAAGAAGGCAGGAGGTGCGCGTCGCAGGAAGCAGAACGGACCTCCTGCTCCTCGGCCACCACACGATCCAGATGACACCGACTACGCAGGACCGAGGGTATTTTTATGACGACCCAGGTCTACGGAACAGCGCCGAGCAGCAGTAGCGGTAGAATCTAAGCATGGCTGTCACCGCGCAACAGGCTTCTCAGGAGGCCCAGTGGCTTTCGGATCGACTCAGCGTCCAAGTGCGCTGGGTTGCTGTCGGTATCTTGGCGTTCGTCTGGGGCCTCATCATTAGCCCGCCGAAGGGTCTGGAGCTCTCGCCTAGACTCTTGCTGTGGGCCGGGCTCTTCGCGATTTTGGCTCTTCTCCTCGATCTGCTGCAGTACGTTTTCGGCTACATCTATACGATGAAGATTTTGAGGAAGATCGAGAGGGAAAAGGCCGAACAAAGCTACAGCCGTCGTCATCCACTCTACCTATTGAGGGATGCCTGCTTCGTAGCGAAGCAGGTTGTCGTTTTTGTTGCGGGAATTGTGCTCGCGGTGGCAGTTGTTCCTCCACTGCTCGCCGGCTAACAGAATTTTCGCGAGTCGCTCGGGTTTCACATCGTCGCCTCGAGATTCCCCGGAGGAAGATCAGGGGTCCTCACGGCGTCGCGGTCTGGCCGCGCAGGACGGCTTTGACATTGGGCGGCAGATCATCGAAGCGCTGTCGCGCGAGCCTGATTGGCCGAGCGGGCAGTCCGGCCTCGCGCCGGTCGCACTCGGCCGTCAGGGCGCGCCAAGCCTCGAGGTGGAACTTCTCAGGGAAATGTATCGCCAGCAGTCCGATGGCGTTCTCCAGAGCCGCTGTCGTAACGGTCAACTCGACGGGCGCCAGTTCGTTCATCGAGGTCTGCGCCGCCTGAGTATGTCGCATAGGCGCCTCTCGCGCAATTACCACCCACCGATAGCCAGGGCCGATGACCAGGCCCCGGCCCGAGAACCAGTCCTCGGCATGAGCGCTCGGCCGGGTCGTCGTCGATCTCGCCGCGATTAGCCTGCGGACTAGTGGCCCCGGGGCGTCGCCCGCCTGCTCCTCGTCATGCTGGAGGCGGCCCGCGTCGACGCGGACCTGCCCGTGCTCGGCAATCTCCGATCGTGGCTGAACTCGTGGCGCGCGATCGGCGACGTCGAGCGCGGCATGGCGCGCCAGGGCTTCGATCTCCAACTCATCCCGTACGACGCGAAGGGCTGGCGGGCGACCTTCTACACGACCCGGATCGAGCACTTGATTACGAGTGCCACCGCCTACGCGTGTACTAAGCAGCTATACCCCCGGGGCCGGTGCTTACTGATACTGGAGGTATAACGGACGCGGCAGCAGTTGCAGCACTTCGAGTTCCGTGAGCATCGGCTCGCCACTCTTCGTATCGTTGTGATAGAAGAACTTAAAGCCAGTGAACGCCACCGGGTGTTGCACGATGTAGTCCTTGTACGAGTCGAACTTGAGCCAGGGGGGACCCCAGCCGTCCATGTGCATCACCACCTGGACCCGGGGCGTCGGCCTGATGTTCTCCGCGTCCGGCAGCA
>QHSV01000145.1 GCA_003221655.1 Candidatus Rokuibacteriota bacterium | reverse complement strand
GGGGGAGCGGTCGCCGCTCCCCCCCGATTCCCCCCACCGGTGTCACTTGGCGTCGAGCAGGTGATCGGGGCGCGGGCAAAGCCCGCGCTCGAAAGGAGAGGCGGGCGCCGCTCTCTACGATTTCTCCGCCCGTATCGGTCGGCGGCGAGGTCGGGATCGTCCGGGCCACGGCTACCGGAGACGGTAGAGAGGCGCCAGGGCGCGGAACGTCTCGAGGGCCGCGGAGCGGTACTGCGCCTCCGTCCAGCGTGCGGCTTCGTCAGCCGGCACGACGCGCCCGACGACGAACTGGCCGTCGCGGGTCCGGATCAGCTCGTCGGCCAGCTCGCCGAGCTTTTCCGGCGTGAGGTCGGCGAGGGGAGCCGCGGGCTCGTCGTCGTGCTCGTTCTTGAACCACGCGAGGTGCTTTGCCCTTCGCAGGACCGGTCCGACCTTTGGCGCGTTCTTCTTCCACGCCGAGGCCCAGCGCCGCTTGTCGGCGTGCTCGGGGCCGATCTCGAAGAGAAAGCGTACACCGCTCCGCGAGACGGCGATCTTGAAGTGGCTGTGCTTCTTGTAGCCCCGCGCGTCGGGCCCGAAGGCGACCCACGTGTCGTCGGGCGGGTTCACCGTCCGTCGGGCGTGTCTGGCGACGTGGGCGAAGACCGCGCCGCCGACCGAGCGGCTGACCGACGGCGCCAGGCTGCCGCCCAACGCGTCCAGCTTCGGCCGGACACGGGCGCGAATCTCGCTCATGCGGGGCTTGAACCCGTTCACGTCGAAGATCTTGAAGTCGCTGGTGACGAACGCTGAGGACGCCATCGGTGTTCTCCTCGGGCTCAGAGGTCGACGGATCCGTCGAGAGTGGAGTCGGTCGGGTTCATCGCGACGCCGATGGCGATGATCGACCGACGCCGCGTAGACGCCAACCGGTTTTCCGGCACCTCCCTCCGCGATTGACCGATCGTGGACCGAACAGCGGAGGTTTACTATACGGGCTCGGATCGAGACTGTAAACGGAGACGGAAGGACTTCGCGAAACGTCATCCGCGAGGGAGGGTGCCGGCGGGAGACGGGAGCCGAGTGTCGCCGACGACAGCGGCGATGACGAACGGCGGGCGCGCGCGGACCTCGTCGTAGATGCGGCCGACGTACTCGCCGAGGATGCCCAGACAGATCAGCTGTACCCCGCCGAGGAACAGCACCGCGACAATGAGCGACGTCCAGCCGTGAACCGGGAAGCCGTGGACGATCCTCAGAAACACGATCGCGAGGGCGATCAGGAAGGCCGCGACCGACACGGCGGAGCCGAACACCGACGCGAGCTGGAGCGGTTTGTAGGAAAAGGCGAAGAAGCCGTCCAGGGCGAGGCGCACGAGCGTCCCGTACGTGTGCTTCGTCGTGCCGGCGAACCGGTCGGCCCGGGCGCACGGCACGCCGCTCTGACGAAATCCCACCCAGCCGCGCATGCCGCGGACGAAGCGCGTTCGCTCGGGCATCGTGTTCAGCACGTCGACGACACGGCGGTCCATCAGCGAGAAGTCACCGCTGTCCAAGGGGAGATCGATCGCGCTGATCCGCACGAGGAGACGGTAGAACAGGTGGTACGCGGTGCGCTTGCGCCACGAAGCCCGCCGCGTTTGCCGGATCGCGTACACGACGTCGTCGCCGTCGAGCCAGCGGGTGACGAACTGCGGCACCACCTCGGGCGCGTCCTGCAGGTCGCCGTCCATCACGACGACGGCGTCGCCGGTGGCCGCCTGGAGCCCGGCCGAGATCGATGCCTGATGGCCGAACGTCCGCGTCAAATGGATCGCCTTGATCCGTGGGTCCTCGGCGTGCAAGGCGCGCAGGATCTGCGGGGTCCGATCGGTGCTCCCGTCGTCGACGAAGATGACGTCGAACGGCAGGCCGCCGTCGAGCGCCGCCTTGAGCCGGCGGACCAGCTCGGCAATGTTGCCTTCCTCGTTGAGGACGGGAACGATCACCGAGAGCGTGCCCGAACGGCGTCCGGTCGTCATCGAGGCGCCATGCCCGGCTTCCGAAGGCGTGTTCCGCGCCGATCGGGGAAAGTCATCGGAGCGTCGCCCACCCTACCGTGGTGGTTTCCGGGGTGTCAAGCAGCGCGCTGGACGGGTCGCTCGAGTCGGCGATGATACAATCGCCGCGTGAGCGACCTCGCGCTCGTGACGGGCGGCGCCGGCTTCATCGGCTCGCACCTCGTCGAGCGGCTCCTCGCGGACGGCGCGCGCGTGCGCGTCCTCGACAACTTCTCGACGGGCGCGCGCGCCAACCTCGGGTTCGCGCCGCGATTCCGGCGCCACCTCGAGGTGCTCCGCGGGGACATCCGCACGCTGTCCGTGGTGCTCCGCGCCGCGCGCGGCGCCCGCGTGATCTACCACCAGGCGGCGATGCGGTCGGTGCCGCGTTCGGTGAAGGACCCGCTGGGTGCGAACGCGAACAACGTCAACGGCACGCTCAACGTGCTGGAGGCCGCCCGGCGCTGCCGGGTTCCGCGCGTGGTCTACGCGTCGTCGTCGTCGGTCTACGGCGACCGCCCGGATCTCCCGAAGCGCGAAGACCAGTCGCCGGCGCCGATCTCGCCGTACGCAGCGTCCAAAGCGGCGGGCGAGCAGTACGCGGCCATCTGGACCCGTCTCTACGGCGTCGAGACCGTCGGGCTCCGCTACTTCAACGTGTTCGGCCCGCGTCAGGACCCGAAGTCGGAGTACGCGGCGGTGATCCCCCGCTTCATTCTGTGGGGGCTCTCCCGCCGGCCGCTCGAGATTCACGGCGACGGCACCCAATCGCGTGATTTCACTTTCATCGACAACGTCGTCGAGGCGAATATATTGGCGGCCAAGGCGCCCGCGGCGCCGGGCGAGGTGTTCAACGTCGGCTGCGGAAGCCGCGTGAGCCTTCTCGAGATCGTCGCGAAGCTCGAGGCGATCGTGGGGCGCCGCCTCGAGCGGCGACACACCCCCTCGCGCGCCGGTGACGTGCCACACACGCTCGCGGACGTCTCGAAGGCGAAGCGGCTGCTGAGCTACGCGCCTCTGGTGGACTTCGACGAGGGGTTCCGGCGGACGGTCGAGCATTTCAGGTCGTCGCTCAAAAGGTAGGAGGGTCGCCCCGATGCGCCACTTCGGAACGCGGCTGCCGCTCGCCGCGCTCGCGCTCGGTCTGCTCGTGTCGCCCGCCGCGGCGGCCGCGCAGAACCTCGTCGTGCAGAGCGCGACGGAGCCGCCGGGCCTGGATCTCACGGTGACGCCGGCCTCCGCGACGGCGGTGGTCGTCTTCTACAACGTGCAGGAGAGCCTGGTGAAGGTGGATCGCCACGGCAAGATCGTGCCGTGGCTCGCGGAGCGCTGGCACACCTCGGACAACAAGAACTACACGTTCTTCCTCAAGCGCGGCGTCCGCTTCCACAACGGGCGCGAGCTCCGGGCCGCCGACGTGAAGTTCGTCATCGATCGCGCGATGAACCCCGAGACCAAGCACCCCTACCCGGGATACTACGCGGCGATCAGCGACATCATCGTCAAGGACGATTACACGATCACCTTCACGCTGAAAGGCACCACCGCCAATTTCCTCCTCAACATGGCGCGCCAGGGCTCCGTCATGTACCCGCGCGAGGCCGTCGACACCCTGAAGAGCGAGCCGATCGGCACTGGGCCCTACAAGCTCGCGGAGTGGGTGCGGGGCGACCGCATCGTGCTGGTGAAGAATCCGGACTATCACGTGAAGGGGTTGCCGAAGCTCGACCGGGTGACGTACCGCTTCATCTCCGACCCGAACGCGGCGCTGGCCGCGCTCAAGGCGGGCGATATCGACGCCGCGATGTTCGGTCTCGGCCCCGAGCACGTCCCGGAGCTCCAGAAGGACCCACGGTTCCAGGTGATCATCGGTGAGACGACGAATGACGTCATCATGTCGATGAACAACTCGCGCAAGCCGTACAGCGACGTACGGGTGCGCCGGGCGATCACCCTTGGCATCAACAAGCCCGAGGTGGTGAAGGGTGCGATGTTCGGCCTCGGCAGCGTGCTCGGGACCAACGTCGATCCGCTCAACCCCTACTTCGTCGACATGTCCGGCGCCATGCCGTACGACCCCGGGAAGGCGAAGAAGCTGCTCGCCGAGGCGGGCTACCCGAACGGATTCGAAGCGGTCCTGCGCGTCGCGCCGCAGTACTACTACACGGTGCGCACCGGCGAGGTCCTCGCCGCGCAGCTCCAGAAGATCGGCGTCCGGATCAAGATCGAGCAGGTCGAGTGGGGCCAGTGGCTATCGCGGGTGTGGAAGGACGCGGAGTACGACCTCACCATCATCGGGCACGCCGAGGCCTGGGACATCGCCAACTACGCCAACCCGAAGTACTACTTCCGCTACGACAACGCGGACTTCCAGAAGCTCTTCGCGGAGTCCGAGATCACCGTCGACGACAAGGCGCGCGGCGAGCTGTACGTCAGGATGCAGAAGAAGCTCGTGGAGGACGCGCCCGTCGTGTGGCTCTACATCCATCCGCGGCTGGCCGTGACCAAGAAGGGTGTGCAGGGCATCTGGAAGGACCTGCCGCTGCCGGCGTTCGATCTCTCAGAGGTCGCGTGGGCGAAGTAGCCCGGCCGCTCGCGTAAGGGCGTGCAGCGGTACATCGCGAGGAGGGCCGTGGCGTTCGTCGCGACCCTCTTCTTCGTCTCGGGCCTCGTGTTCGTCGTCGTTCGCGTGCTGCCCGGCGATCCCGCGCTGGTGATCATCGGTCCGGAGGGGAGTCCCGAGGCGGCGGCGCGGCTGCGCGAGGCGCTGGGGCTGAACCGCCCGCTCCCCCTCCAGTATGTCGAATGGCTCACCAACGCGCTGCAGGGGGACCTGGGCGTGTCCCTGCAGTATGACCTGCCGGTGGGCCGGCTCATCGCGAGCCGGCTGCCGGTGACGCTTCCGCTCACATTGATGGCGGCGCTGCTCATGGCCGCCACCGCGCTGCCCGTCGGCCTCTATGCGGCCCGGCGCCACCGGCGAGCCGGCGACTATCTCGCAATGGCCGTCTCGCAGATTGGTGTCGCGATTCCGGGCTTCTGGGCCGGGCTGCTCCTGATCTTGCTGTTCTCCGTCCACCTGGGCTGGGTGCAGTCCGGCGGATTCGCCGGCTGGTCGGTCGGGCTCTGGCCGGGCGTGCGGTCGCTCCTGCTCCCGGCGGTCGCGCTCGGGCTCTTCCAGGCGGCGGTTCTCGTGCGCGCCACTCGCTCCTCGGTGCTCGACGTGCTGGGCGAGGACTACGTGCGCACCGCACGCGCCAAGGGCGTGAGCGAGCTCTCGGTGATCGGCAAGCACACCCTCCGCAACGCCCTGATCCCGATCGTGACCGTGGCCGGGGTCCAACTCGGCCAGTTGATGGCGGGCGCCATCATCCTCGAGTCGGTGTTCGCCCTTCCGGGCCTGGGACGCCTGGCGCTCGGCGCGATCACCGCTCGTGACCTGCCGGTCGTGCAGGGCGTGACGCTCTTCGTCGCGTCGTCGATCGTGCTCATCAACTTCGCGGTCGACCTGCTCTACGTGGTGTTGGATCCACGCATCCGCTATGACTAGCCGCTCCGCTCGGCTCCTCGCTCGGGCCTCGTGCCGCTTGCGACTCGGCATCGTCGGGAGCCGCTGGCAGCCATGACCGGGTGGCGTCCGCTGCGGCATGTGACGTTCGCGCTCGGCACCGCGATCACGGCGTTGTTGATCGCCACCGCGGCGCTGAGCCTCGTGTACACGCCGCGGGACCCGCTCGCGATGTCGATCATCGGTCGCCTGCAGGGACCATCCGGGCCGCATCCGTTCGGGACCGACCAGTACGGGCGCGACGTGCTCTCGCGCGTGATGACGGGCACCATCACCTCGATCGCGGTCGGCGTGATCGCGGTCGGGATCGGTGCCGCCGTGGGGATGCTGATCGGAATTCTCAGCGGCTACGTGGGGGGATGGATCGACGAGGTGTTCATGCGGCTGGTCGACGCGATCCAGGGCTTCCCCGCGATTCTCTCCGCGCTACTCTTCGCAGCCGTGTTCGCCCCGGGAATCGCGATCAGCATGGTCGCCATCGGCATCGCGTTCGTCCCGGCCTTCGCCCGCCTGACGCGCGCGGGGTTCCTCGCGTTCCGTGAGCGCGAGTTCGTCGTCGCGGCCAAGGCGCTGGGCGCGGGTGACCGCCGCCTCATCGCGCGGCACATCCTGCCGAACATCCTGCCGCCGCTGATCGTCCAGGCCACGACCAGCTTTCCGATCGCCATCCTCGCCGAGGCGGGCCTGGCGTATCTCGGACTCGGAACCCAGCCGCCGCACCCTTCCTGGGGACTCATGCTCCGGGAGGCGCAGAACTTTCTGTCCCTGAACCCGTGGTTCGCCGTGTTCCCCGGCGGCGCGATCGCCCTGACCGTGCTGGGGCTCAATCTACTGGGCGACGGGCTGCGCGACCTCTTGGACCCCAAGACGGCGTGAGGTGGAGCGCCGATGCCAACGCCGGGAAACTATGGACTAAATTGTCCGATCGTTCCCCGCCGAGACCCGGCACTGAGACCTAGAGATTGACTTTTCCAGAAATATGTCGGTATCGTAACGTTCGGTCTAGGCGCAACCAGAGGTGTACCAGCCAATCCAAGTGGTGCGCCTCGGAGAGAGCATGACCATGAAGGTGTACAGCACCTCGTTCACGCTGTCGACCGACCAGCGCACCGAGGTCTCGGATGTCACCAAGCGCGTGCGCGATGCGATTCAGCAATTCCCCATTTCCGCCGGCATCGCGCTGATCAACACCTTGCACACGACCTGCGCCCTGTTCATCAACGAGTTCCAGAGCGCCCTGATCGACGACCTGCAGCACCTCATCGAGCGGCTCGTCCCGGAGCGGGACGGCTACCGCCACGATGATCCGCGCGTGTCCGACTGTGAGCGCGGCAACGCGCACTCGCACCTCCGCGCGGCGCTGATCGGGCGGTCCGTCGCCGTCGGGATCAACAACGCCGAACTCACCCTCGGCCGGTTCCAGTCGATCATCTTCGCGGAGCTCGATGGGCCGCGGAGGCGGGAGATTAGCATCCAAGTCATCGGTGAGTGAGGTCGGCCGGCTCGCGCTTCCTGAGCACGAGGTTGAAGTACGGTAGCGCCAGCGAAGGCGGGCCGCCGAGCATCTTGAGCGTGCGGCAGGCGACCGCGAACAACGGCAGCAAGGCTCTTCGGGTGCGAGACCGCGCAGTGTCGCGGAAGAACCGCCAGCCGTAACCCGCCTCTTCTGTCGCATCCTCAAACGCGCTCCTCCCGATGGAGGGGAAGCACTCGCTCAGGGAAGCGTTGCGCCAGGCTCCCTGCCGGTCGAAGTCCTCGAACCGAACGCCTCTGAAGCGTGGTCGCACCAGGCGCGCGTAGACGAAAGCGATCCGCGGAGGCAACCACTGGATGCCGGGGAGACCAGCGGAGTGTGTCTCCAGAGGGAAGGCACGGTTCGGAGTATCCAGAATCACGAGGTGACCACCGGGAGCGAGGACGCGGTACCACTCGTCGACGTAGCGGTGGCGGTCGTCTGGCGCGAGGTGCTCCACGACGCCCACGGCCAGGACGAGGTCGAACGCGTGATCGGCGAACGGAAGCCGCGTGGTCTCCGCATCGGTCAGGTGGAGGATCTGCCGCACTTTCGCGAGACCGAGATCCTCGAGCTTGGCGCGCGTCATTTCCACGAAGTCCTGGTCGACGTCGAAGGTGTCGATCACGGCCACGCGGGGCTGATCGTTCAGGTATTCCGTGATGTGGCCGAAGGAGCAGCCCACTTCGAGCACGGTGAGCGAGGAGGCGCCCCGCGCGGCCAGGTAGGCGAAGAGGCGCTCGAGGAAGTGACGGCCGCGCGTTTCCTTGAAGGGGAAGTAGAGGGGGGCGCGCTCGATGCCTTTTCGCTCGATCAGCATCCGGATGAGGCGCTCGCTATAGTACGTGTGGTGCTCTCGCCCCTGGACTCTGAGGACGCGCTCGCTTCCCCGGTCTTCGATCGCGTACCCGCTCCCACCCGAAGGCACGAGGCGATTATAGGGCCGGAGGCAGTCAACTTCCTGACTTCGTGAGCGTTTTAGTTGGCCATCACGGTTTTTTCTTGACACGCTGCGGGGCAGCATGTTCAAGTACTGAACGTTCAAATGATGAACAACGACCGGCGACCGGCCGCGTGACCGTGGAACGCCACGCCGAGCGCGGCCTCGAAATCCTCACCGCCATCAGCGAAGGCCGCCCCTTGAGCCAGCGGGCGCTCGCCCAGCGTCTTGGTGTGGCGCTCGGCTTGACCAACCTGCTGCTCAAGCGCCTGGCCCGGAAGGGGTCCATCAAGATCGTCGAGTTTCCGAAGAAGCCCGCAGCGGGCAAGCGCCTCCGGTACCTCCTCACGCCGAAGGGGATCGCCGAGAAGAGCCGGCTCACGTACGACCACCTGGCCTACTCGATTCATCTATACCAGCGCTCCCGACAGACCCTTCGTGAGTCGTTGAGCCAGCTTTTCAGGACGGGCGTGAAGCGCATCGTCCTCTACGGCACGGGGGAGCCCGCCGAGCTCGCCTACCTGACACTCAAAGAGTTCGGGCTCGAGCCCGTCGGCGTCTTCTCTCGGGAGCCGAACGGCCATTTCCTGGGCTTCCCCGTGCGACCGGTCGCGGAGCTCGTCGGCGAGGATTTCGACGGCCTCATCCTGGCGGCTTTCGATCGTCCCGAGCAGCACGTCGCAGAGCTGGCGCGCCTGAACGTGCCGCGGGACAAGATCCTCACGCTCCGGCAACTCACGGCGTCGGTGGTCGCCGCGGAGGACGTGCAGTGAGCGGGACGAGCATGGACCGCGTGCTGGTGACCGGGGGCGCCGGCTTCCTCGGCTCGCGCGTCGTCGATGCGCTCAAGGGGCGGGGATGCCGGAGCCCGTTCGTTCCTCGGAGCCGCGACTACGATCTGCGGCGGAGCGAGGACATCGAGCGTGTGCTCCGCGACGCCCGGCCGGACCTGGTGATCCACCTCGCGGCGCGCGTTGGCGGGATCGGTGCGAATCGCTCCCATCCCGCCGAATTCTTCTACGACAATCTGCTCATGGGCACGCAGCTTCTTCACGAGTCCTGGCGCGCCGGCGTCTCGAAGTTCGTCGGTGTCAGTACGATCTGTGCGTACCCGAAGCTCACACCGGTCCCATTCGCCGAGGACGACCTCTGGAACGGCTACCCCGAGGAGACGAACGCGCCCTACGGTCTCGCCAAGAAGATGCTGCTGGTGCAGGCGCAGGCGTACCGGCAGCAGTACGGCTTCAACGCGACGCACGTGATGCCGGTCAATCTCTACGGGCCGGGCGATCACGTCGACCCTGAGAACTCGCACGTGATTCCGGCTCTCATCGGGAAGTGCGTCGAGGCGACGGAGCGGGCAGAGCCGAAGATCGTATGCTGGGGCGA
>QHSV01000483.1 GCA_003221655.1 Candidatus Rokuibacteriota bacterium | reverse complement strand
GATCTTCCGCATCTGGGCCGGGGGCAGCTCGAGGAGGCTCTTGCCGCTGTAGGCGATCGTGCCCTCGACGATGCGGCCGGGGGGTTGCGGGATCAGGCGCATGATCGAGAGCGCCGTGACGCTCTTGCCGGAGCCGGATTCTCCGACGATGCCGAGCGTCTCCCCCTTGTTGATGTAGAAATCGATACCATCGACGGCGCGGACGACGCCCTCGTCGGTGTAAAAGTGCGTTTTCAACCCCTTGACCTCGAGCAGTCGTTCGGCCATGGCGCCCCCTGGAGCTACCACTTGCGGGTGATTTCGGCGAAGGCGTCGCGCGTGCGGGCGATGTCCTCCGCGTCGATGTCCTTGTGGGTCACGCAGCGAATCGAAGCGGGACCGATCGCGTGGATCTTCACCTTGCGCGCGGCGCACCCCGCCACCAGCTCGGCCGTGGCGGCCGCCGAGGCGGCCGGACCGCCCGGCCGCTCGACCCCGAAGATCACGATGTTCGTCTGGACGCTCGCCAGATCCACGGAGAGCCCGGGAAGCCGTCCCAGGCCTTCGGCGAGGGCGCGGGCGTTCACGTGATCCTCGGCGAGCCGATCCACCATCCGCTCGAGCGCGACGATCCCCGCGGCTGCGATGACCCCCGCCTGCCGCATGCCGCCGCCGAGCATCTTGCGGACGCGCCGGGCGCGGGCGGTGAACTCGGCGGAGCCGCAGATCACCGAGCCGACCGGGGCGGCAAGCCCTTTGGACACGCAGAACGTGACGGAGTCGACGTCACGGGCGAACTCGCGGGCGGGGCGCTTGAGGGCGACCGCCGCGTTGAAGAGCCGAGCCCCGTCGAGGTGCACCGGGACCGATGCGCCGTGGGCGATGTCGGCGATGGCGCTGATCTCCTCCGGGGTGCAACACGTGCCGCCGTGGCGGTTGTGAGTGTTCTCGACACAGACGAGGCCGGTCGGCGGGATGTGGATATTCGCGGGACGCAGCGCCTCGCGGACCTGGTCCGGCGTGAGAAACCCGCGGGCGGTCTTGACAGGTCGCATCTGGACATTGCCGATCACGGCGGCCCCGGCCACCTCGTAGTTGAAGATGTGCGAGTCCAGGTCGAGCACGACTTCCTGGCCGGTGCGCGCGTGGCTCACCACGGAGACCAGGTTGCCCATGGTGCCGGAGGCGACAAAGAGCCCGGCCGCCTTGCCGAGCCGCTCGGCGGCCAGCGCCTCTAGCCGCTTGACGGTCGGGTCCTCCTCCCAGACATCGTCGCCCACGGCGGCGCGCGCCATGGCCTCGCGCATCTCGGGCGTGGGGAGCGTGAGCGTGTCGGAGCGGAGGTCGACGATGTCGTGCACGGCGGCTACCGCTGGGCCCGCAGTCGCGCGTTCGCGCGACGGCCCCACTCGGTGAACCCGTAGTCCACGGACAGGCGGCGGAGCAGCTCGTTCCCCTCGGGCGTTCTTCCCTCGTAGAAGTTCACCTCGGCGAGCAAGAACAGCGTCTCCGGGACCACGAGGGTCCGCGGGTATTCCTTGAGCACCAGCTCGAGTCGCTGACGCGCCGTGCTCGGATTGCCCTGATTGAAGTAGTAGGTCGCGACCCAGAGCTCCTTCTGCGCGAGCCGGCCTCGGCAGATGTCGATCTTCGCGAGGCCATCGGTGGCGTATCGGCTCGCCGGGTACTCCTTGACGAGCTTTCGGAACTGCTCCAGAGCCTTCCGCGTCAGCCCCTGGTCCTGCTCCACGGGCTTCAGCTGGTCGTAGTAGCTCATGGCGAGCCGGAACTGGACGAGATCGGCGATCTGGTGCTGGGGGAAGAAGGCCAGGAACCCCTCGAACTCGCGCACCGCCTTGTCGAACTCACCCTCCCGGTAGAGCGCCTCGCCGACCAGGAAGCGGGCCCGCGCCGCGTACGACGAGTTCGGGTGCCGCTCGACGATCCTCCGGAAATTCTGCCGCGCCTCGTCGTACCGTCGATTGTTCAATTCGGTCTCACCGATCTGGTACAGCTCCTCGGGCGGCAGGATCGGTGTCGGCGCAGGCTTCATCCAGGCGCAGCCGCCCGCCAAGAGCAGCAGGCCTGTCACGAGGACGCGCGCGAATGCGGCAAGGGACCCCATCGAAACTGGCCCATACATATAGCACACTCGGTAAGGGAAAATCTGCTTCCGGTCGCCCCGCCACGGCGGGCCTCGCGCTACCCTCGACCCGGCCTTCGGGGTAAGATGTGGGCTGTCCATGAAGCGTAAGCTGCTCCTCACGCTCGGCTGCCTCGTCGGCCTGGCGACCCTCTTCTACGGCGGCTACGTCTGGTACAACGCGATCACTTACGTGTCCACCGACGACGCGTACGTGGACGGCACGATCTCGCCCGTCAGCGCGAAGGTGGCGGGCCACATCGTGGAGCTGCGGGTCCAGGACAACCAGTCCGTCAAGAACGGCGACCTGTTGCTGCGCGTCGATCCCCGGGACTTCCAGGCCAGGCGCGAGCAGGCGCGGGCCGCCGTTGCCACCGCCGAGGCGACCCTCCGCGCCGCGCGCGCCGAAGTGCCGCTGTCGCGCGAGGGCACCC
>QHSV01000144.1 GCA_003221655.1 Candidatus Rokuibacteriota bacterium | reverse complement strand
GAAGGCGACGGCTCACTGCTCATGTGCCCGAACGTGCTGGCCACGGTCGCCGCCGCCCGCCCCTCGAATCTCACGGCGCTCCTCTGGGTGAACGGCCACTACGAGTCCTCGGGCGGGCAGGCGCTCCCGTCCGCGCCGGTCGACTGGGTCGCGCTCGCGAAAGCCATCGGCATCGAGCACGTCGCGCGAGTCGCCGATGTCGCCTCACTCCGCGTGGTGTTCCCCGGGGCCCGCGCCGCGCGAAAGCCGGCGCTGCTCGTGCTCGACGTCGCGTTCGATCCGAACGAGCCGATCCCGCCATACTCGGAGCGGCCGGACGAGATCCGGGCGCGGTTCAGGATCCCATGACCGCGAAGACGAGGAAGCGGAAACCACTTATCCGACAGAGGCAGCGTATGAATGCCTTTCGGACGCCTACTCGTCTCGTCCGCTCGCTCGCCGCCGCCGCACTGTTGCTCGCCGGTTGCGACCAAGGCGCGCGGCCGCCGTCCGACCCCTATGACGTTGGCAAGATGGACCTCAAGCCAGCCCCGGCGAAACTCAGCTCCGAGCGTCATAAGGGCGTGTTCGCTGAGGGCGGCTCGCTCAGCATGGGAGCCGAGCTCAAGCGGCTGGATCCTTCGCCGGTCAAGACGGTGCGGGTCGACACCATGCACAAGATCATCGAGATCGCCCCTGGCGTGAAGTTCAGCGCCTGGACCTTCGGCGACCAGGTCCCTGGCCCCACGATTCGCGTGCGCGTCGGCGACAAGATCAAATTCAGCATGACCAACCGCAGCGACGAGCCGGTGCCTGGTGTGCAGGTCACGGCCGCACCGATGATGCACTCGATGGACTTTCACGCCGCCATGGCCTCGCCTCAGGATAAGTATCGATCGATCGCCCCGGGGCAGACGATCGAGTTCGAGTTCACGGTCAACTATCCCGGGATCTTCATGTACCACTGCGGCACACCGATGATCCTCGAGCACATTGCCTCGGGCATGTACGGCGCGGTGATCGTGGAGCCGCGCGCCGGCTATCCCACGAAGGTGGACCGCGAGTACGTGATCGTGCAAAGCGAGTTCTACGCCAAGCCCGACCCCGGAAAGCGCAAAGCGGGCGGCGCTCCGCTCTACGTGCTGGACGGCGATCGGCTGCGGGCCTCCCAGCCGACGCACACCGTGTTCAACGGCATGCACAATGGCATGGTGAAGACGCCGCTTGCCGCGAAGCCCGGCGAGCGCGTGCGCCTGCACGTGCTCAACGTCGGGCCGAGCAAGACCTCGAGCTTCCACGTCGTCGGCACCATCTTCGATCGCGTCTGGATCGAGGCAACCCCGACAACCAGTTCCGCGGCATGCAGACAGTCCTGCTCGGTTCATCCAACAGCGCCACGGTCGAGTTCATGATCCCCGAAGCGGGTTCGTACATCATGGTCGACCACCACTTTGCCAACGCCTCACAGGGCGCGATCGGCCTCATCTCGACAGACGCCAAGCCCGAGTCCAAGGACCTCGAGCATCACAACCTCCCAGCCTCGGCCGCGCCCAGTGATCCGGATACCGTGCAGGGCAAGCTCAACTTCGAGAGCAAATGCCTCGCCTGCCACTCCGTCGGAGACGGCAGGAAACTCGGCCCCGTCGTCGCCGGCGTGACGAAGCGGCGCAGCGACGTCTGGTTGACGCGCTGGCTCAAGGCGCCGGAGAAAATGCTCGAGGCCGACGCCGACGCGAAAGCCATGCTGAAGGAATTCAACAACCTCCCGATGCCGAACCAAAGCCTGAGCGACGTGGAGATCAAGCAATACATCAAGTACTTCCACTGGATCGACGCACAGCCAGCGGGCGCCGTGAAAGCATCGGGCGCGCACTGAGGGGCGTTACCTCACGAGGCCGAGCCGCTCTCCGACCTCGTGGGCAGTGCCGACTACCGTGCTCGTGGCCTTACGCGGCGGCGCGCAGCAGGCGCCGCTCCTACATCTTCCAGTCCTGATACCAGGTCGAATCGGCGCCCACGCCCTCGCGCGCGACCTTCACGTCGATCACGTACGGCTTGTTCTCCCGAGTCGTCCGCTCGACACCGCGCCGGAGGGCCGGCTCGAGCTCCTTCAGCGTCTTGACGGTCTCGCCCTCCACACCCTGGGAGCGGGCCAGCGCGGCGTAGTCGGTCGCCGGGGCATCGAGGTAGAGCCCGGGGTATTTCCCGGTGTGCACCATCTTGCTGTCCGGGACCTCGCGCGCCCAGTTCGTCCGGACGACCTGATAGGTCTCGTTGTTCGAGATCACGGTGAGGATCGCGGTGTTGTACCGGGCCATCGTCCAGAAGCCCGCCGCGCTGTACGTCAGGGCGCCGTCGCCGAGGTGAAGCACGACCGGGCGCTCGCGGCCGACGGCGATCTTGGCGCCGATGGCGGCGCCCACGCCGAATCCGAGCGAGCCGCCACCGCTGCGGGTCCAGCCCATCGCGTCATACCCGAACGGCAGGAGCGTCGTTCGTGCCGTCGAGCTCTCCTGGACCATGACGGTGTTTCGCGGCAGCAGCTGCGCCAGGTGCGCCTCGAGCACGCTCGGATGCACGATCGTGTCGTGCTCGTGCTCGCGCACCAGGTCTTCCTCCCGCGAGATCAAGAGCTTCGCGTACTCGCGCACCTTGCCGCGCTGCCGGGCCCAGCCCGCAGCCTTGTCGGAGGCGTGCAGACGCGTCAAGGCCGCGGTGACGCTGCGCAGCGTCTCGGGCAGCTCGCACTGCGCGGCGATGTCGAGCGGATAGTGGCGGCCCATGAGCAGCGGGTTGGGCCCGATCTGGATCACGAACGGCTCGGCGACGCCGCCGTGCACGCCCTGGCAGCCGACCAGGAAGACCAGGTCCGGCTTCAGGCCGGTGACCTTTTCGAACTCCTTGGAGACCGGATACATGCCGCAGTAGAGCGGATGCCGCGTCGGGAAGTTCGCAAAGATCTGTCGGCTGCTGAATGCCGGCGCCTCGAGCGTCTCGGCCAGACGCACGGCGTCAGCCGACGCACCCTCGCGCCACACGTCGTCACCGAAGATCAGAACCGGGCACTGCGCCTCGCCGAGCCGCCGGGCGATCGCGTCGACCGTCTTCGCGCGTGCCGGCCCGGGGCGCTCGATCTGATAGCCCGCGGCTTCCCCGATCTTGGCTTCCAGTCCCTCGCGCAGGAGCAGCTCGGCGCTGATGGAGAGGTAGACCGGACCGGTCGGCGGCGTGGTGGCTTCGCGGAGCGCGCGAGTCGTCGCGACCGTGATGGCCGCCGGGTTCGCCGCCACCTGATAGGCGGCGCGTGCGTCCTTGGTGATCGGGCGCATGGATTCGGCCTGGGTCAAGCCAGGAAACGGCGCCAGACCGCGGAAGTCCTGGATCTCGGACGCCCAGTCCCCGGCGATGACCAGCAACGACGAGCCGGCGATCTGGGCGTTGAAGAGCTGGCCGGCCAGCTGGTACGAGCCGCCCATCACGTGGGCGATGACGACGCCGACCTTGCCGCTGATCCGGTGGTAGCCGTCGGCCATCGCCGCCACGAGCCCCTCGTGCTTGCCGACGATGAGCTTCTGGTCTTGGTCCTCGGAGAGCGCCGCGAAAATCCCGGTCTCCGCGGAGCCCGGATTTGTGAAGAGATAGTCGACCCCAGCATCCTTCAGGGTCTGGATCAGCAACATCCCGCCGGTGCCGGTCACGGTCTTACGCATGGTCTCCCTTTCTGTCGGATCAGCGAGCGGCTGGTAGACACGCGCGCGTCGCCTCGAGCGCCTCGCGCGCGACCTCGTCGGCCGGACGCGCCCACGCCGCCGGGTTCGGCGCCTCATAGCTCATGAACCCGCGATAGCCCTTCCGGTCCAGGAGCTCGAAGATTTCCTTGAAGGGTACGCTGCCCCGGCCGGGCGGCAGCCGATCGAGCGCCTTGCCGGGCTCGAGCCCGGTGCGCGGAACGTCGCTGTACTGCACGTACGCGATCTCGGCGAGCGCCACGTCGTCGATCGCAGACAGGGTGGCGCCACTCCGCCCGAGGTGATACGTGTCGAGCAGAAGTCCACAGCTCGGGTGCGCGGCCTCGGTCACGACCCCGCGCATGACGTCGAGGTTGTTGAGCTGCTCGGCCTGTGAGTTGAACTCGATCGCGAGCTTGACGCGGTGGGCGGCCGCGATGTCGCCGGCCTCACGGACATTCACCGCGGCGCGGGCCAGATCGCCCCGGCCCCGATCCGACGCGCTCATCACCGTCGAGCACCCGAGCTCGGCCGCCCATCGGCAGGATTCGGCGAAGGCCTGTAGCAACCGTCGGCGCTCGCTGTCATCGGCGAATATCCAGCCCATCTCCACCCCGACGCACGCGACGCGGAGGCCGCTCGCCTTCACCAGTTTCAAGACTTCCTCTGCCGCCTGGCCCTTCTCGGCGGCGCGGGCGAAATCGACGCGACGGAGCTCGACGCCATCCCAACCCGCCGCCCGCGTGATGCGGAGGACGTCCGGCAGCGGCGTCGAGTCGAGAGTCCAGGTGTGGAGCGCGAGCATCGGGGTCACTGCTTGGCCGCCGGGGGCGCGGACGCCGCAGGCGTCGTGCCGGTCGCCGGCGCCGGCTTGCTGCCGTCTGGCGGACTGGCCTTCGCGACCGCCACCGCCTCCTTCACTTCGGCCTCGGCCTGCTTGACCAGGTCGAGAGCCTTGGCGCGATGCCCGCCGAAGTGGTGCTCCGCCCGCTCGAGATGCCGGTGCGCCTGCTCGAGGGCCCGCGCCGCGGCGTGGATCTGGTGAAGTCCCGCGCGAGTCGCCGTCACCGGCTTCTTGTCCTGGGGGGAAGCCAGCGTTCCGAGTCCGAAGACGCACCCGATCGCCAACACGGTTGCGACGAACACGCTCCGCTTCAATATCCGCTCCTCCCTGATCATGACCGGCCCCCGCGGCCGAGAGGTCGTCCGACGCGGTCTCGACGACGCCGCGACTCCGTCCGCCTACACCGCTGCCGTCAGCCCGCCGTCGAAGTTGATGGCGGTGCCGGTGATGTAGGCCGCCCGCTCCGAGGCGAGGAAGGCTACGAGATCGGCGAACTCGCTCGCCTCGCCGAACCGCCCGAGCGGCAACCGGCGCTTGTCCGCGATCTCGCGGTAGTACGCCTCGAGGTCGCCTTTCGCGCGGCGCTCATGCTGGGCGCTCTTCACCAGGCCCAGGCAGATCGTGTTGACGAGGATCTTGTCCGCGGCGTACTCGTTGGCGAGCGATTTGGTGAGGTTGATGCCTGCCGCGCGCGTGACGCTCGTCGGGAGCGAGCGCGCCAGCGGCGCCTTGCCGCCGACAGTCGTGACGTTGATGATGCGCCCGCCGCCCCGGCGCTTCATGGAGGGGATGACGAGCCGGCAAAGCCGAATCGCGCCCATGACTTTCAGGTCGAAGTCGTACTGCCAGGTGGCCTCGTCCACCTGCTCGAAGCCGGCGGCGGAGGAGGTACCGGCGTTGTTCACGAGGATGTCGACGCCGCCGAACTGCGCCACTGTCGCGGCGACGAACGCCTCGATTTCCGGCCCGTGCGTCACGTCGGTCGCCATCGCGAGGATGTCGCCGCCGGTCGCGCGCCGGATGGCGTCGGTCGCGCGCTCGAGCACGTCCTTGCGCCGGGCACACACGGCGACCTTCGCGCCGGAGCGCGCGAACCTCTCCACACAGGCGCGGCCGAGCCCCTCGCTGCCGCCGGTGACGATTGCGACCTTGCCGTTGAGACCGAGCTCCAGGGCGTCCATGAGCGCCTCCAGGTCGGGGATTGCCCGAACATATCACTCCGCGGGCGGTTGGTATAGCCCGCGACCCGAGGCGATCGTGTCGACGGCGCACCGATAGTCCTTGCCGATCGCGGTCGGCGGCAGCGTGAGCTTCAGCTCGGGCACGCTCCGGCCGACCCAGGCCGTGAACGTGTTGCTGTTGGGGCCGGGCCAGATCCGGTAGGCGGACGGATAGGGATAGGACGCGACGGCGGACTCGACCCCCACGATGATCGCGTCGACACCGTCGCCCCGCAGATCCACGAGCCGAGCGGGGCGGTCGCCGAACCAGTAGTTGTCCGGGCCGGCCCGGTTGACGCGTACCGCCGGCAGGCCGCGAT
This sequence comes from Candidatus Rokuibacteriota bacterium, assembly GCA_003221655.1. GTDB lineage: Bacteria > Methylomirabilota > Methylomirabilia > Rokubacteriales > CSP1-6 > AR31. The sequence continues at coordinate 3,832 of QHSV01000144.1, read as the reverse complement.
CGACGCCCCAGCCGATCACCTCGTAGCGGGTATAGGACATCGCATTGCGCGGTTTCACGGCGATCCACGTGTGGACCGCGAAGAGCCCGCGCAAGCCCACCGTGCGGGCGGCGTAGACCTGCACCACCGGCTCGGGCGTCGTCACCGGATCGGGCGCCTGGCCCGATGGGCCGCGCTCCAGCTCCCAGAAATTCTTCCCCGCCCGTCGCACCACGGCGCAGCCGCCCGCGGCGACCACGACCATCGCGACCAGGATCACGAGCGAAATCGTACGCCTCACCCACCGAGCTCCTTCCTGACGATCCGGGCGCCCCCGACGAGCGCCGCGAGCTTTTGCTTCACCACCCAGCGCGGTGTCTCCCAGAAGCCGCAATCGGGATTGAGCCAGAGCTTGTCGGGCGCGACGTGCTTCAAGACCGCGCGAATCCGCTCGGCTACCTCCGCGGCGGACTCGGCCTTGAACGCCTTAACGTCGATCACGCCCGCGCCGAGCTCCTTGTCGGTCGGAAACTCCTTCCAGAGTCGCAGATCCTCCAGGCCGCGGTTGGCGAACTCGAGGACGATCTGGGACGCCCGAAGGTCGCGCAGCGCGGGATAGAGATTCCGGAAATCACGCACGGCCGAGAACGGCCGCCCGTAGAGATTGCCGAAGCAGACGTGGACGGCGATCTTCGCCTCGATGCCCTCGACGGCCTGGTTCACGCCCTGGTCGAAGCGCGGGGCCGTGCCTGGGTACATCCCGCTGTGCGGCTCGTCGATCTGGATGAAATCGGCGCCGGCCTCGACCAGCGCCCGGCACTCGGTGTTCACGATGCCGACGAGATCGGCGAGCAGCGTGTCCTTGCTCTTGTAACCGCCGCCGAGCTTGAGCGGCACGAGCAGCGTGTACGGCCCGGGCACCGTCGCCTTCAGCGGCTTCGTCGTGAGCGCGCGCGCGAGCTTGAACTCCTCCACGATACCGAGGCCCCCCGGCGCGCTGATGGGCTCGGTCACCTCGAACGGCGTGTTCGTGTCCCAGAGGGGCTGGCCGAGCTGGCGCAGCGCTGGGAGCGGCCGGATGCCCGCGATGCGGTCGTAGAAGCCCATGATGAACCGCACACGCATCATCTCGCCCGTGCTCACCACGTCGACGCCCGCCCGCTCCTGATCGAGGAGCGCAGCCTGGGTCGCGTCCTCCATCAGCTCGCGCACGTCGAGCGCGCCCAGGCGCCCGGCGCCAATCGCCTCGCGGGCGAGCCACACCCACCCGGGAAGCCCGTGACTTCCCACGACCGACGTCGGCAGCAGCATCAACCGACTCCTTTCTCTCGGCTCCCGGCGCGCCCGAGGTACGCTTCGATCACGCGGGGATCGCGGAGCACCACGGCCGGTGGCCCGTCGGCGATCCGCTGGCCGAAGTCCAGCACGGTCACGGTGTCGGCCAGGTCGCCGACCAGCTCCATGTCGTGCTCGACCCAGAGCATGGTCATGCCCAGCTCGTGCTTGATCCGGAGCAGGAAGCGGGCGAGGTTCTCTTTTTCCTCACGGTTCATCCCGGTCGAAGGCTCGTCGAGCAAGAGGAGCGTCGGCTCCATGGCGAGCGCCCGGCCGAGCGCAACGAGCTTCTGGACGCCGAATGGGAGGCTCGCGACGAGCTCTTTCCGAAAGCGTTCGAGCTCGAGGAACTCGACGATCTCCTCGACCCGGCGCCGATGGCGCACCTCCTCGCGACGCGACCGTCCCCAGAAGAGCGCGCCCGCGAGGACGCCGGCCCGCATGTGGCGATGGCGCCCCAGCAGGATGTTGTCGAGAACCGTCATCCCACGGAACAGCTCGACGAACTGGAACGTCCGTGCGATGCCGTGCGCGGCGATGCGATGGGACGGCTGGCCCTGGATCGCGGTGTCGCGGAAGACGATTCGCCCCGAGGTCGGCGCGTAGAAGCCACCCACGCAGTTGAGGAGACACGTTTTGCCGGCGCCGTTCGGCCCCACCAACGCCGCCAGGGCGCCCGCGGCGACCGACATGCTGACCCCCGTCAAGGCACGCAACCCACTGAACTCGAGCGTGAGGTCGTCGACGGCTAGAACCACCGGCGCCGCCTCTGGTACTGCTTGACCTCGGTGTAGCGCTTCCGCCCGGCGCGGTGACCCACGCCGAGATAGAACTCGCGGACGTCCTCGTGGGCGATGAGTCGGTCGGCGGGCCCGTCGTAGACGATGCGGCCGTGCTCCATGACGTAGCCGTAGTTTGCGACGGCGAGCGCCGCGGCGGCGTTCTGTTCGACGAGAAGAACCGCCAGCCCCAGCTCGTCACGGAGGCGCACGACCAGCGTCATAAGGCTCTCGATGACCAGGGGCGCCAGCCCGAGCGACAGCTCGTCGACCAGCAGCACGCGCGGCCGGCACAGCAGCGCCGTCGCGAGCGCCAGCATCTGGCGCTCCCCGCCCGAGAGGTAGCCCGCGAGCTGGCGGCGGCGCTCGGCGAGCAGGGGAAAGTAGTTGAACACGGTGTCCAGCGTCACCGGCGCGCGGGTGGCGCCGGCGTCGCCGTGACGCCCGGGGACGAGCGCGCGCAAGTTCTCCTGGACCGTCAGCGTCTCGAAAACCTTGTCGCGCTCGGGCACCAGGACGAGCCCGCGGCGCGCCAGCTCGTGGGGCGGGCGGCCCGTGACGGTCGCCCCCAGGAACACGACGCGACCGTCGACGATCTGAGCGTCGTCGGCGCCGAGGAAGCCCGAGATCGCCCGGAGCGTGGTTGTCTTGCCGGCGCCATTGGTACCGAGGAGCGCGACGATCGCGCGCGGCGGCACGCGGAGCGATACTCCCTGGACCGCCGTCGCGACGTGGTGGTAGACGACCTCGAGGTTCTCCAGCTCGAGGACGGGCGTCACGACGCGGGGCGCAATGGACGATACCGGAACGGCCAGAGGAACGCCCAGTTGCGCACGCGGCGCCAGATTCCGACGAGCCCCTGTGGCTCGAAGATCAAGAAGACCGCCATCAGGAGGCCGAACGCGCCGAACTTCAGCGGAAACAAGTAGTACTCGGCGCCGCCCGGCACCCGGAGGCCCGCGACCACCGCGTCGATCCCGTGCGGGAGCAGGGTCACGAAGGCGGCGCCGAGCACGGCGCCGAGCGCCGAGCCGAGACCGCCGATGATGATCATCGCGATGTACTCGATCGCCAGAAAGAAGCCGAACGCCTCGACCGAGACGAAGGCGCGCTGGTAGGCGAAGAGCGCGCCGGCGAGCGAGGTCAGGGCGCTCGACCAGACGAACGCCAGGACCTTGTACCGCGCCACGTCGATCCCGACCGACTCCGCCGCGATCTCACGGTCGCGGATCGCCATCCACGCCCGGCCGGCGCGGGAGCGCTGGAGGTTCACCGACAGGATCAGGACGAGGGCGGCAACCACCGTCAGGGCGTAGTACCAGGCAGTTGTCCCCTTCAGCACCCAGGCGCCGAGTCGTGGCGGCGGAATCGAGACGCCCGTATTGGCGCCCCAGTGGTTCTGAAACTCGCCGCACGCGTAGAGAACGACGTGGTGCAGCGCGAGCGTGCCGAGGGCCAGATAAAGCCCCTTGAGCCGGAGCGCGGGGATGCCGACGACCACGCCGAGCACGGCGCCCACCAGTGCCGCAGCGGGCAGCGCGAGCAGGGGCGACGGCATGCGGTGCTCGACCAGCACCGCGGTCGTGAAGGCCCCGGCGGCGATGAATCCCGCGTGGCCGAGCGAGATCTGGCCCGCGAGCCCGGTCAGGAGATTGAGCGCGAGCGCGCCGACGGCGGCCAGAGCCGTCTGCGCGACGAGGTCGAGGACGAAGGGCGACGCCAGGCGCGGCAGGATCAGC
>QHSV01000492.1 GCA_003221655.1 Candidatus Rokuibacteriota bacterium | reverse complement strand
GCACTACACGGCGGCCAAGGCGGGTGTCATCGCGCTCACGCGCCACCTCGCCTACGAGCTGGGGCCTTACGGCATCCGCGTGAACGCCGTTTGCCCCGGAGAGACGGCGACGGCCCTCATCGAGCGGATCGGCGATCCCGCCGTGCTGGAGTCGACCCGCCGACTCATCCCCCTGGGCCGCGTCGCGACACCGCAGGACCAAGCCGACGCGGTGCTGATGCTCCTCTCGGATCGCGCGCGCTACGTCACCGGGATAGCCCTCGACGTGGACGGTGGGATGCTGCTCGGATGGATGGACAACGACATGTACGAGCAGCACCGTCACGGCAGCGCCCGCGTCGACGCGACCGGGTGACCGGCGGGCGGCGCTGGCCGCCCCGCAGAAGGGCGGCGACGTCAGGCCGGCGTCGACTCGAAGAGTTGCTGCCGCAGCCAGCGCTTGACATCGGCGGCGAGCTGGACCATAGCCGCGTGGGTCATGTCGCGCGGACGGGCGGAGTCCACCGTCTTGATCTCCTCGATGTGTCCGGGGCGGGGCGTCATGATGGCCACGCGGTCAGAGAGCTTGATCGCCTCGTCGATGCTGTGGGTGACGAAGATCACAGTCTTCCGCTCGCGCTGCCAGATCTTGAGCAGCTCGTCCTGCATGAACTCGCGCGTCTGGATGTCGAGCGAGGCGAACGGCTCGTCCATGAGGAGGATGGAGGGCTTCACGGCGAGTGCGCGCGCGATGCTCACGCGTTGCCGCATGCCGCCCGAGAGTTCGCGAGGGTAGCGCTTCTCAAACCCGCGCAGTCCCACCAGCCCGATGTAGTGGTCGGTGAGGTCGCGCTGCTCGGCCTCGGGCAGCCGCTTGCGCTTGAGCCCGTAGGCGATGTTCTGGACGACCGTGTACCAGGGAAACAGCGCGTACTCCTGGAAGACCACGGCACGCTCCCAGCCAGGCTCGCGGATCGTCTGCCCGCCGACCAGGAGCTCGCCGCGGGTCGGGGTCTCGAAGCCCGCCAGCAGGTTCAGCAGCGTCGTCTTGCCGCAGCCGCTCGGCCCCACGATCGAGAAGAACTCGTTGTCCTCGACGTGGAAGCTAACACCATGGAGCGCGAGGAGGGGCTCGCCCTTCAGCGGGATGTGCACCTTGCTGACGTTGCGGACGACGACTTGGGCCATCGGCACTATCGCCGGTACCAGGGCATGGCGATCGCCGAGACCTGGCGCATCAGGAAGTCGAGGACGAGCCCGAGGATGCCGATGAGGACCATGCCGAGCAGGATGTAGTCGCTGCGGAAGAGAGTCCGCGCGTTGTTGATCATGAATCCAAGCCCGGTCGGCGCCGCCACCAGCTCGCCGGCCACTAGCGCCATCCATCCGATGCCGAGCCCGACGCGGAGCCCCGTGAAGATGTTCGGGAGTGATGCCGGGAGCACGACGGTGAGGAAGAGATCGCGCCGGCGGGCGCCGAGGCTCAGGCCTGCGCGGACGAGATAGGTGTCGACGTCCCGGGCGCCGGCCATCGCGTTCAGCACGATGGGGAAAAACGCGGCCAGGAAGATGATGTACTCGTTCTGCGTGTCGCCGATCCCGAACCACAGGATGCTGAGCGGGATCCAGGCCAGCGGCGGGATCGGACGGATGAACTCCAGCAGCGGATCCACCGAGGCCCGGAAGCCCGCCGACCACCCCATGGCAAGGCCGAGCGGTATGCCGAGGATTGCCCCGACGCCGACGGCGACCAGCACGCGGCGCAGGCTGTCGGCGATATGGGTGATCAGCACGCCGCGCGCCATGAGCTCCTGGGCGGCCGAGAACACCGCGGTAGGTGGCGGCAGCATGACGTCGAGCTGGGGGTTGATGCGGACGCCGAGCGTGCTGACGAGCTCCCACACCACCAGGAACAGCGTCAGCAGCCAGAGATGCACGAGTCGGTTGGCCACGCGACGCCACGCGGGCGGGGGCGGCGGGATGAGCGTTGCCGCGAGGGCGGCGGAGTCCTCCGCCACCCGCGCGGCGGCCGACAGATCGCGCGATGTGCCGCTCGCGTTCAGCTCGACGCGGCTCACGTCACCTCTGGGTGCGGCGGCATGGAGGGCGCCGGCTTCACGGCCGGTACGTCCTCCCCATGAACGTCCAGGGCTTCTTCAGCTCGCCCGGCTCGGGGAATGGCGCCGGACCCCTGAGGAGATCGGCCGCGTACGGTTTGTACGGCAGGTTGCCGACGCCGCCCCAGTCCTTCGGCAAGAACGGCGGCCGCTCGGGCGCATTCCAGCCGAGCTTCTCGAACGTCGTTTTCATGTACGAGGTCCGCCGCACGTCCTGCCAGTTGGCGACGGTCACCTCGCGCTTGGCCGCGCCCGTCTCGTGCGCCCACTTGCTGATGCGGCCTTCCTCCTTCGGCCACACGCCGTTGGCGTCGTCGAACGGATAGTAGACGGTCGGCTTCGGCCAGAAGAAGTAGGAGTCCGACATCCGCTTGATGAGGGCCTTGTTCACAGTCGCGTACGGCGGCAGCGCAAACAGCTCGTTCATGGCCTTCTCGGTGTTGGCCTTGCCCCACAGGATGGCCTCGATGAAGGCGTCGGTGAGGGCCTGCACCACGTCCGGGGCGTTCTCCTCGATCTCCCGCCGAGTGTAGTAGTAGCCGCTGTAGAGGTAATAGGGGTTCAGCGACTCCAGCCGTCGGCTGGTCTTGAGCACCTCGACCGAGTTGGAGGCGTGCGGCTCCCAGATCGTGGTCATGTCGATCCCCTTCGGCATGGTGGCCAGCTCGCCGGGCGGCAGGCTGCGCAGCGTGAAGTCCTGATTCTCCTTGAGGCCGAGGTGCTGGGAGGCCGCGATGAAGCCGAAGTGGTTCGTGGAACCTGTGGTGGTCCCGACCACGGCCGGACGCTTGAG
>QHSV01000143.1 GCA_003221655.1 Candidatus Rokuibacteriota bacterium | reverse complement strand
GGCTCCACGCATGCACCTACTTCTATCCGGACACCGTCACCTGGGCATTCGGCACCCACGCCGCCGCGGTCGAGGTGGATGTGGAGACGTGCGAGATCCGCCTGCTCGCGTACGCGATCGTTCACGATCCGGGACGCGCGATCAATCCCGCGATCGTCGAGGGCCAGCTCCAGGGCGGGGCCGCCCAGGGCATCGGCGCCGGGCTCATGGAAGAAGTGGTGTACGACGGCGCCGGCCAGCTCCTGACCGGCAGCCTGATGGACTACGCGATCCCGAAGGCCGACCAGCTTCCCGCGCTCGCGGTCGCGCTCGACGCGCATCCTTCGGCGATCAATCCGCTCGGCGTCAAGGGCGTGGGCGAGAGCGGCGCCATCCCCGGTGCGGCCGCGATCGCGAACGCCGTAGAGGACGCGGTCGCGGACCTCGGCGCGACCATCCGTGAAGTGCCGGTCACGCCCGCGCGACTGTTCGCCCTCCTCGCTCGATAGTCAGAAGCTCGCCTGACATCGGGTTCCGCGACATGCATGCCACAGTGGCAGAGTCAGCCCAATCTGCCACGCGGTGAAAGCCGCGAGATTTCGTACATCCTGGTTGGCAGCGGCTTTGCGTACAGGAGCCTTGGCGCCACAACGGCCGAAGAACGTCGACGTCGATATGCGCGTCGGAGGTGCAGAGTTGGCCAGACTAGGGAAGGTTCCGGCCGGCAACCAGGAGGCCGCGGTCGTCGACTCGCTCATCAAGAAGCTGCGGCCCTTCGATACGAAGCGGCAGCCCTTCGATCGGCCGTTCGTGTCGGAGCGCGCGTCTACCCTGGGCGCGCGACCGCTGTCACGAATGCGGCCGATCGGCGGGCCGATGCGACCGGGAGCCGTCTGGGGGTGCGTGGCCCTGGGCCTCATCCTCGGGATCGCGTTGCCCCAGTGGCCGTACGCGCGCGCCTGCGGTGGGTGGCTGCTCCTCTATTTGACCGCAGTTGGGACCGTCGTGGTGGCTGGCGCGTGGGGCGCGCGAGTCTCGTGGAGAAGCCGGATCGGCCTTGCGCATATCGTGGCGATGGGCACGATGATCTGGGGCCTCGCCCTCACGGCGCAGGAGGTCCTGCCGCGCGTCGGCTACGCGAAGACACGGCTCGCCTGGCGCTGCCACGACGGCCAGGCGGCGGCGCCGAGCTCGACTTCACTGTTCGCCTTGACGCGCCACCTCGACGTCGGCACGACCGACCTCGTGCGGTAGGGCTCGGTCCTCCGTCAGCCTCGGCTTCGCTCATCCGCGTATTCGCGGGTCGAGGGCGTCACGGACGGCATCCCCGACGAAGTTCAATCCCACCACTGTGACGAACAGGGCGGCGCCTGGCCCGAAGACGATCCATGGAGCCTGCTGAAGGTAGCCGCGCCCGGCGTTGATCATGCTGCCCCAGGAAGCCTGCGGCGGCTGGATGCCGAGCCCCAGGAAGGACAGCGACGCCTCCGCGAGGATGGCGAACGCGACGCTCAACGACGCCTGAACGATGATCGGATTCATGGCGTTCGGCACCACGTGCCGCCACGCGACGCGCCAGGCGGGCGCGCCGAGCGCCCGGGCCGCGTCCACGTAGTCGCGCGCTGTGACGCTGAGCACCTGGCCCCGCATGAGGCGGGCGAACGTGGGGGTGTACACGACCCCGAGCGCGACGAGCACGCCGCCGAGACCCGCGCCGAGCACGGCGCCGAGCGCCAGGGCCAGGACCAGCGGTGGAAACGAGAGCACCGCGTCCATCAGACGCATCACCAACCCGTCGACGCGCCCGCCGCAATACCCGGCCAGGATGCCGAGCAGGCTGCCCGCGACCACCGCGAGCGCGACCGAGACGAGGCCGGCCACCAGGGAAACACGCGCGCCCCAGATCACTCGCGAGAGCACGTCGCGCCCCACGTTGTCCGTGCCCAGGAGGTGAGCCCAGCCCGGCCGGGCCAGGGCGTTGCCAAGGTTCTGCGCGAGCGGGTCGTAGGGCGCGAGGAGTGGCGCCGCGAGCGCGGCCAGCACCGCCAACAGCATGACCGCCGCGCCGAACGGCGCCAGCCGGGCACGCGCCAAACGTCGAAGGCGCTTCCACCGTTTCGCGCGGGCCGGCGCCGACGCCGGAGACGAGAGACCCGCAGTGCGCTCAGCGAAATCGGATCCGGGGATCGATCCAGCCATAGAGCACGTCGACGATCAGGTTGCTCAGGATGAACCCGATGGCGATCAACAGGACGACGCCCTGCACCAGCGGATAGTCTCGCGCGAAGACCGCATCGACCACGAGGCGCCCGACACCGGGGAGCGCGAAGACGTACTCCGTGATCACGGCGCCGCCGATCAGCGTCCCGAGCTGGAGCCCGAGCACGGTGACGACGGGAATCAGCGCGTTTTTGAGGACGTGGGTCCAGATGACCCTCCACTCCGACAGGCCCTTGGCGCGAGCGGTGCGCACGTAGTCTTCGGCCAGGGCTTCGAGCAGGCTCGAGCGCAGCGTCCGGGTGACCACGGCCGCCAGGGCGAGCCCCAGCGTGACCGCCGGCAGCGCCAGCGACCGAAGGCCGTTCCACGGTTCCTCCAGCGGATCCATGTACCCGGAGATCGGCAGCCAGCGCAGCGTCACGCCGAAGAGGAAAATCAGGAGCAGAGCCAGGAGAAAGTTCGGCATGCAGATCCCGAAGAGCGCGAACGTCGCGCCGGCGCGGTCGATCGTCGTGTTGCGCCGGATCGCGGACACGATCCCGAGGGGAAACGCGATCACCAGGGAGATCGCCATCGCGCAGAGCGCCAGCTCGAGACTCGGCCGGAGGCGGCGACTCACGCTCTCGATGACGGGCTCACCGTTGCGGATCGAGCGCCCGAGGTCGCCTCGCAGGAGCCGTCCCATCCAGGCGGCGTACTGGACGTGGAGAGGCCGGTCGAGCCCGAGCTCGCGCCGGAGCGTCTCCTTCACCGTCGCGTCGACGGACTCCGCCATCATGACGTCGATCGGATCGCCCGGGGTCAGGTGGAGCAGCAGGAACACCCCGGCCGTGACGAGGAGCAGGACCGGAACGGTCGCCCCCAGACGGCGCAGGACGAGACGGCCCATCACACGCGTGAGCGAACGGTCAGCGAGACCCTACTGCAGCCACACGTCCTTGAACCGCATCATTCCGTCGGGGATCGGCTCGTACCCCTGAACCTTGGGGCTGAAGGCTTTGGGCTCGATCGGATGGATGATGAACACCATCGGCAGCTCTTCGTGAAGGATCTTCGTCAGCTCGCTGAAGAGCTTCCGGCGCTCGCTCTGGCTGGACACCTCACGGGTCCGGTCGAGCAGGGCGTCGATCTGTGGATTCGATATTCCTGACCAGTTGAGCGATGTGCCCTGGGTGGTCTTGTAGAACTGGTAGGTGTTGCCGTCCGGGTCCGGACGGCCGCTCCACTGATAGCTGATCATCTCGAAGTTCTTGTTGTTGCCGTCGGAGATCAGCGTGGCGGAGTCGACCAGCTTGATCTTCATGGTGATGCCGGCCTCGCGCAGCTGGGCCTGGATGACCTCGGCCTCCTGGACGTTGATCGGGATGTTGTTGTTTGTCATCGTGAACGTGAACCCGTTCGCCTGACCGCCCTCGGCCAGCTTGGCCTTCGACTTGGCCAGATCGCGCTTGATCGGCGGGATGGTCTTGTCGTACGCCCAGCTCGTGGGTGGGATCGGGCCGTTGGCCGGCACGCCCACGTTCAGCCACACGCCCTTCACGATCTGGTCGAGATCCAGCGCGTAGGCCACCGCCTGCCGGAGCGCCTTGGTCGCAAAGGGCGGCCGCGTGTGGTTCAGCTGGTACGCGAAGTCGGCCAGCGACGGCACGTCGACCACGACCACGTTGCGGTCGGCCCGGACCGCGGCGACGTCACGCGGCTGGACGTAGTCCATCACGTCGATCTCGCCGGTCTGGAGGCTCTGGAGCTTGACCGTATCGTCCGGGATCGGGCGGTAGCGGACCCGATCGAGATACGGGCCGCCTTGCTTGTTCCAGTAGCTCTCGTTGCGCTTGATCAGGAGATGAGCGTCCTTCACCCACTCGACGAACTCGAACGGCCCGGTGCCCGCACCCCTGGCGTTCCGCTCCAGCTCGGAGCCGCGCTCCTGCACGACCTTGGGCGAGACCATCATGCCCGCGCGATCGGTCAGCGTGGCCAGGAGCGCCGCGTCCGGCCTCTTCAGATTGAGCTTGATTGTGTAGGCATCCACGACGTCGACCGAGTCGATGCTGGCAACCTCGCCCTTACGGACGGACTTCGGCTCTGTTTTCATGCGATTGAAGTTGAAGCGAGCCGCCTCGCCGTTGAAGTCGGTTCCGTCGTGGAACTTCACACCCCGTCGCAGCCTGAGGATCAGCGTTTTGGGATCCGGCTGCTGCCAGGACTCGGCCAGGCCGGGTTTGATCCCGAGCTTGACGTCGAGCGTCACGAGCGGCTCGTAGATATTATGGTAGACCTGCCGGTCGATCTTGCTGCCCGAGAAGTGCGGGTCCATGGTGGCCGCCTCGATGTAGAAGCCGACTCTGAGCGTGCCGCCCTTCTTGGGGACGTCGGCGCCACCGGCTTGCCTCGGGTCCGAAGCCACCAGGGGCACGCCGGAGGCCGCCGCGCACATCAGGAGAAAATCTCGTCGCGTCGCCATCGCGTTTCCTCCGAGGAGTCGAGAGTTGCCGTGAGGCGCGAACGAGTATACCCTGCCGGCCGTCCACGGAAACCGGCTGTCACGCCTTGACACGGGAGGGCTCACATGAAGCTTGGGATCTGCTTGCCGCATTACGGTCGTCCGATCGAAGTCGGGCGGATGCTCGAGGTCGTGCGTCGCGCCGAAGATCGTGGGCTCGACTCGGTATGGGTCACGGATCACGTGATCGTGCCGCAACAGGCCAACGTCATCTACCGCGAGGACATGCTGGATCCCCTCGCGGTCCTGCCGTGGCTCGCCGGGGTGACTCAGCGGCTCACGCTGGGAACCAGCGTGGTGATCCTGCCCTATCGCTCGCCGATTCCGGTGGCGAAGCTTCTGGCCAGCGTCGACGTCTTGTCAGGCGGCCGCCTGAATCGTGGGGGCGGCGATCGGATGGCTGGAAGGCGAGTTCGAGACCCTCGGCGTGCCGTTCAGGGAGCGCGCCAGCCGGAGCGACGAGGCGCTCGAGCTGATGCGCGCCCTGTGGACGCAGGCGCATCCCAAGATCCAGACGAAGCGGCACCGCGTGCAGGACGTTGTCTTCTCGCCGATGCCGTTGCAGAAGCCGCGCCCGCCGCTCTACATCGGCGGCAGCAGCGAAGGCGCGTTCCGCCGGATCGCCCGGCTGGGCGACGGCTGGCACGCCAGCTCGATGAACCACGAGGCGTTCCGGCAAGGCGCCGAAACGGTGCGGCGCTTCTGGAAGGACGCCGGACGCGAGGGCGCGCCGTTTCTGTCCCTCCGCATTCCCATCCTGATCGACGGTGTCCACCGGCCCGCGGTGGACATGGGCCTCATCCGTGGCCGCCATACGCTCAGCGGCTCGGTGAAGCAGATCGTCGACGAGCTGCGCGGATTCCAGGCCCTCGACTGCGGTCACGTCGCGCTGGAAGTTTCGTACTCGACGTTTCCGGCGATCCTCGAGACGATCGACCTGCTCGCTGACAAGGTGCAGCCGCCGCTGGCAGACTGAGCGGGACCGCGAGACAGTCAGCGGCCGACGCCGGCCGTCTCGTCGACGTGCGCGTCTTCGCGGAAGTGTGGCATCACCTCTTCCGCGAAGAGCTGCATCAGCTCGAGCGTCCGCTCGTGGCTGCCGCCGTTCATCGCCGTGCAGAGGATCCCGGCCTCGAGCTCGTCCGCGAAGATCCGGAGCTTGTCGCGGACGGTCGCGGGGCTGCCGTAGATGAGGTAGCCGTCCCGTTCGGCCTGCTCGAATGTGAGCTCGCTGGGCAGCGTGGGCGGGTTTGCGAGCAGGCGGCGAAGCGAGGCTTCCGTCATGTACCCGGGGGGCCGCCAGAAGGGCGGGTGCATTCGAAGGCCCACGTTGAACACCCACATGACGTGCTTCTGGGCGAGCTCACGCGCCTTCGCGTCGCTCTCGGCGACGACGACCGGCACGTTGACGGTGAGCTGATAGCGGCTGGCCTTGTAGCCATAGCCCTCGCAGGCCTCGCGGTATTCCCCGTAAATCTGCGCGATCCGCTTGATCGGCGTAAAGACCATGAGGTACGGGAAGTGCCGCTTGGCCGCCCATTCCACGGTCTCGGTCGAGCCCTGCGAGGGGCACCAGACCGGCGGGTGCGGCTTCTGGAGCGGCCGCGGCCACGGGTTCACGTAGGGGTAGCGATAGAACCGGCCGTCGAAGGGGAACGGGCCCTCCTCCGTCCAGGCTCTCAAGATCAGCTCCGCGGCCTCGTAGAAACGCTCCCGCGAGTGGGTCGGGTTGACCGCGGTGGAGAAATACTCGGCGCTGATGCCGCGCACGAATCCTGAGATCACGCGGCCACCGGAGACGACGTCGAGCATGGCGATCTCCTCGGCCACGCGGAGCGGATTGTCGCGGAGCGGCAGACCGTTGCCGAGGATCGCGATCTTCGCTTTGGTCGTCCGACGCACGAGCATGGCGGCCACCACGTTGGGGCTCGGCATGGTGCCGTAGCAGTTCTGGTGGTGCTCGTTGACACAGAGGCCGTCCCAGCCGAGCCGCTCCGCGTGCTCGAACTGGTCGAGGTACTGGTTGTAGAGCGTGTGGCCGAGCCCGGGATCGTAGTGGCGATTCGACAGCGTCACCCACGACGACGGCGCGTCGTGATCCATGATGTACGGCATCAGATGGAAGTAGTAGAACTTCACCCGGCGCCTCCCCGGAGGCGGCAGAACTCGCTCACCGCATCCGCCGCCGCGTCGGGCTCCTCGAGGTGCGGCACATGGCCCGAGTCGGCGAACACGCGCAGGCGCGCCCCGGGAATCTCCCTCGCCCACGTCTCCCCGCAGGGGGCGAGCGGCGCGACCTTGTCATGGGCGCCCCAGCAGAGAAGCGTCGGGGCCGCGATGCGACCGAGCCGGCGACGGAGGAGCGGGTCGTAGAGGTGGGGATTCCAGGCGACCCGCGCGAGGGCGGCGCCCTGGCGGTACTGGAGCGCCAGCGTCTCGATCGACTGGTCAGGCGGCGCCAGGGCGAGCGCCGCCATCGGGTTGTGGAACACGGTCGTCACGATCTCAGGGATGTCCATCCCGAACAGGAACGGATAGATCCAGCCGTCCACCCGGATGCCGACCGGGTCGATCAGGACGAGCGACGCCAGGCGATGGGACGCCATCGTCGCGACCTCGGCGGCGATCCAGCCTCCGAAGGAGGCGCCGACCAGGTGTGCACGCTCGACCCCGAGTTCGTCGAGCACATCGAGGTAGTGGAACGCGAGGTCCGAGATGTGCTCGATCCACTCCGCGGCGGGCGAGCCGCCGTGACCGGGATGGCTCGGGAAATACACGCTGAAGGTCTTGGCGAGGCGCTCCTGGAACGGAAGCCACCGGCCGGCGCCGCCGGCGCCGTGCAGGAACAGGAGGGCCGGGCCCCTTCCTTCCTGGAGCATGTGGATCGGCGTGCCACGGATCGAAAGCTCGCGCGACGCGGGCATCTCAGCCGATGAAGAGGCCGCCGTTCGGCGACAGCCACTGCCCGGTGAAGAACGAGCTGTCGTCGCAGGCGAGGAAGAGTGCGGTGGCAGCGACCTCCCGCGGGTCACCGGTGCGCCCGAGCGGCGTACGGGCGATCACCGCCGCCCGGATCAGCGGCGACATCGGCTCGGTCATCGGCGTGTCGATGTAGCCCGGGCAGATCGCGTTGACCCGGATCCCACGGGATGCGACGTCCCTCGCCACGGCGCGCGTGAAGGCGAGGATCCCACCCTTCGCCGCCGCGTAGTGCGGCGCCGCCTCGAGCCCCATGAGGGCCGCAACGCTCGACAGATTGATGATCGCGCCCCGGTTCCGCTGGCTCATCAGACGAACCGCTTCGCGGGTACAGAAGAAGGTACCGTCGAGATGCACGGCGAGCATCCGTCGCCACGATTCGTCGGAGAGGTTCTGGGTGACGTCGAGGTGGGTCTGCGCGCCCTGCCCGCTCACCATCTCCATGATCCGCGCCTCGGATTTCCGGCTTATCCCCGCGCGGTCGTCGCCGGGGCCGACGGCGATGCCCGCGTTGTTCACGAGGATATCGAGCGCGCCGAGCTCGCGCTCGATGGTCGCGAACATCGCTTTGACCTGGGCGCTCTCCGCCACGTCGGCCTGGATCGCGCGGCCGCCGGCCGGCCCCTTCATCTCCGACACGGTCTTCTCGGCCACGTCGAGGCGCACGTCGTTGACGACGACGCGCGCGCCCTCCTCCGCGAAGAGCAGCGCAATCGCGCGCCCGAGCCCCGATCCTCCACCCGTCACCAGCGCGACGCGGTCCGTGAGCTTCATCGGCCGAGCCCTGCGATCACTCCTCGTCCTCCCCGTGCCGGCGCACCGCACCACACCCTAGGCCCAAGGGTCAGCGAGGTCAAGGCGCGGGGACGCGGGATGCGGAGATTGTCGGGCTGCGCCCGGCCGACGCGTGTATTCTCGGCGTCGACGCCAAGGCCAAGGCCGTGGACGAGTTCATCGACACGATCACGCCCAGCTACGCGCTCGGGATCGACATCGGAGGCACCTTCACGGACATCGTGGTGTACGACCACGACTCCGGACGGCAGTGGAGCCGCAAGGTGCTGACGACCCACGACGATCCCGTGCGCGCGGTGGCCGCGGGGGTGGCGACGGTCCTCGCAGACGGGCATCTCGAGCCGCGGCACTTCACGCGCGTCGTGCACGCCACGACGCTCTTCACCAATGCGCTCATCGAGCGCAAGGGCGCCGTCACCGGGCTCATCACGACCGCGGGGTTCGGCGACACGCTCGAGATCGGGCGCGAGCGGAAGTTCGAGCTGTACGACCTCAACATCGCCAAGCCTGAGCCGCTGGTGCCGCGGAATCTGCGCCGCGAGGTGGCCGAGCGGGTGAAAGCCGACGGCAGCGTCCGGCAGCCGCTCGACCGCGAGCAACTCCTGGCGTCGGTCGAGCGGCTCGCCGCCGCCGGCGTGGCCTCGATCGCCGTGGTCTTCCTGCACGCCTATGCGAACCCACGTCACGAGGCCGAGGCCGTCCAGCTCATCGCCGAGCGTCAACCGAAAGTCTTCGTCACCGCCTCGCACGAAGTGGCGCCCGAGATCCGCGAGTTCGAGCGCGCGTCGACGACCGTCGCCAACGCCTACATCAAGCCTCTCGCGCACCAATACCTCGGGCGCATGGCGCGACAGCTCGCCGAGCAGCGGATCCCGGCGCCGCTCCTGCTCATGCTCTCGAGCGGCGGACTGACGCACGTCGCCGAGGCCCAGCGGGCGCCGGTACAGATGCTCGAGTCCGGGCCCGCCGCGGGGGCGATCGCCGCGGCCTTCTTTGGGCGCGGGGACAAAGGAGGCAACCTCCTCGCGTTCGACATGGGCGGCACCACCGCCAAGCTCTCGCTCATCGACGGGGGCGAGCCGCTCACCGCCTACAGCTTCGAGGCCGCGCGCCAGAAACGGTTCATCGAGGGCAGCGGCCTGCCGATGCGCATTTCGACCATCGAGCTGATCGAGATCGGCGCCGGCGGCGGCTCCATCGCGCACGTCGACGAGATCGGTCTCCTGAAAGTCGGGCCGCGCAGCGCGGGCTCGCAGCCAGGCCCGGCGTGCTACGGCCTCGGCGGGACGGAGGCGACGGTCACGGACGCCGATCTGGTCCTCGGCTACCTGAACCGCGACCCGCGCGACTACGCGCTTCTCTGTACTGGCGGCGCCGGGCCCGTCCACGCCTGCCACGTCGCTCGCAAGCTCGGTCTGCGGGAGGTCATCTGCCCGCCGTCGGCCGGCGTCGCCTCGGCGCTCGGCCTCCTGGTTGCGCCGGCCCGCGTGGACCGCGTGGCCACCGTCGGCATCCGTCTGGACCGCGGCGATTGCGCCGCGCTCGAGGCTGCGTTCCGTGCCCTCGAGGACGACGCGCGCGCCGTCATGGCCGACACCGGCCTCAAGCTCGAGACCGCGCGCTTCCAGCGCCTCGCCGACGGGCGCTTTCTGGGGCAGGGGTTCGACCTGGTGGTCTCGCTGCCCGACGGCCCCTACGACAGACGGGACGCGGCCGCCACGCGACGGGCGCTCACGTCGGCCTTCGAGGCGGCGTATCGCGAGAAGTTCTCGCTCACACTGCCCGACGTGCCGGTGGAGTTCATCAACATCCGTGTCGCCGTACGCGCTCCCGTCGCGGGTAGTGAAGTCGTACTCCAGGGCCGCCCCCGCGGTGGGTCCGAGGAGCCCGTCAAGGGGCGGCGGCCCGCCTGGTTCCCGGAGGCCGGCGGGTTCGTCGAGACGACCGTGTACGATCGCGCTCGCCTCGCGGTCGGCGACCGCTTCACGGGACCTGCGGTGATCGAGGAGGAGGGCTCGACGCTGGTCGTCGGTCCGGGCGCGAGCTTCGCGGTCGCGCCGACCGGGAACGTCATCGTGACGCTCACGCCATGAAGCCGCGGGTGAAGGAGACACCGTGAGTCGAGGATTCGACGCGATCACGCTCGAAGTGCTCTGGACGCGGCTCATCTCGGTCGTGGACGAGGCGGCCAAGGCGATCGTGCGCACGTCGTTCTCGACGCTCTCGAACGAGGCGAACGACTTCGCTTGCATGCTGACCGACGCGCGCGGCTACTCGCTCGCGCAGAACACCGGCAGCATCCCCTCGTTCATCGGCACACTGCCCGCCACCGTCCGCCACTTCCTGCGCGCGATGGGCGTCGCCGCGATGCGGCCGGGTGACGTCCTCATCACCAACGACGCCTGGATGGGCACCGGACACATGAGCGACGTCAGCGTGCTCAAGCCGCTCTTCCGCGCCGGGCGCCTCGTCGCGTTCTCCGCCACCACGTCGCACATGCCGGACATCGGCGGGCGCCTGCGGGCTATCGAGGCGCGAGAGGTGTTCGAGGAAGGGTTGCACATTCCCCTCATGAAGCTCGTGCGCGAGGGGCGCACCGACGAGACTCTGATCGAGATGATCCGCGCCAACGTGCGCACACCGGATCAGACCATGGGTGACATCTGGGCTCAGGTCGGCGCCAACGAGCTCATGGAGCGGCGCCTGCTCGCGCTCATGGATGACGGCCGACTCGATTCCCTCGACGACCTGAGCGATGAGCTGTTCGCGCGCGCCGAGGGCGCGATGCGCGCGGCGATCCGCGCCGTGCCCGACGCGACCTACCGGTACGCGATGCGGACGGACGGCGTCGACGAGCCGCTCGACTACCAGGTGGCGCTCACGATCGCCGGCGACGAGGTGACGGCCGACTATACCGGCACCTCGTCCCAGCAGCCCCGCGCGATCAATTGCGTGCTCGCCTACACCTATGCGATGACCGCGTACGCGATCAAGTGCGCGCTCCTGCCCGGCCTCGCGAACAACGAGGGCATGTACCGGCCGGTGAGGGTCACGGCGCCCGAGGGGTGCCTCTTGAACCCGCGCTTCCCCGCCGCCGTCGTGAGCCGCGCCGTCACCGGCCACTACGTGCCCGTGCTGCTCTTCGGCGCGCTCCACCAGGTCATCCCCGACCGCGTCGCGGCGGGCGCGGGCTCGCCGCTCTGGGCGGTGCAGCAGACCGGGCTCCGCGCCGATGGGCGGCCCTACACGAACATCTTCTTCTTCAACGGCGGCATGGGCGCCACGGCCGTCAAGGACGGCGAGAGTGTGCTTTCCTGGCCAAGCAACATCTCGTCGACGCCGGTCGAGGTGGCCGAGCGCAACAGCCCCCTCTTCTTCCACGAAAAGCGGTTGCGCCCGGGCTTGGGCGGCGCCGGCCGCTTCCGCGGCGGGCTCGGCCAGGACATCGTCATCGAGTGCGAGTCAGACGCGCCGATCGTCGCGTCCTTCATGGCCGAGCGTACGAAGTTCTCCGCACCGGGCTTCGCCGGCGGCGACGACGGCGGGCTGGGCGACGTGCAGATCAACGGCCACTCGATCGACAACCGCCGCCAGCACGTGCTCAAGCGCGGCGACGTCATCCTGGTGCGTACGCCGGGCGGCGGCGGCTACGGCTCCGCTGCCCAGCGCGACCTTACGCTCGCCGAGCGCGACCGCGCGCTCGGCTACGTCTAATTGAACATCGGGGGAGCGAGCGCCGCTCCCCCCGAATTCCCCCCACCGGTCACCCGCGCTGGCCGTGTCCCAAGATCGATTGCGCCGGCGAAGCCGGCGCTCGAAGAGCATCAGCGCGGCGCGTCAGGCTTTCTGGAAACGGTGGATACCGTTGGCGTCGATGACGCGGACGGCACGCCCCTCGTCCTCGAGAAAGTGCAGGTGGGCGAGCGCTTCGCCGACAGCGAAGCTGAGCTGGTGGCTGTCCAGCTCGCGACGGAAGAGCACCGGCACCAGCTCCGCCGCGGTCCGCGGCTCGACGAGCGCGTCGAGAGCCTCGCCGAGCCGCGCCGCATGATGGTCGCGGAGGTAGGCGAGGCGCGCGTGGAGGCCGCGGAACGGAAGGCCGTGCGAAGGGAGCACCAGGGTCTCCGGCGCCATCGGCTGGAAGCGGTCGAGCGAATCGAGGTACAGACGGAGCGGATTGACTCGGGGCTGTTCGGACCAGACGCTCACGTTGGTCGTGATCTTCGGGAGCACCTGGTCACCGGAGATCAGCACGCCGCCGGCCTCGTCCCACAGGCAGGCGTGCTCGGGGGCGTGACCGAGCACGGTCAGCACGCGAAACGTCCGCTCGCCGATGGCGAGCGAGTCGCCCTCGCGGATGCGCCGGAACTCGGCCGCCACCTCCGGCACGAGGCTCGGATAGTGATTCCCCCGGCGCCCGAGCTGCACGAGCGCCTCGGGACCGCACCCGTGGCGACGGAAGTGGGCGAGGCGCGGCTCGACGTCGGCCGCCCCGCGACTCCGCCACGCGAACTGCGCGTACAGCCACTCCGCTTGCGTGCACCAGAGCTCGGTCTTCCAGCGCGCCGTGAGCCAGCCCGCGTTCCCCATGTGGTCGGGGTGGAAATGCGTGACGAGGACCCGACTCACCGGCCGGCCGCCGAGATGCGTGGCGAACACGCGCTCCCACAAGGCGCGCGTGTCGTCGAGGCCGACGCCCGTATCCACGATGGTCCAGCCCGAGCCGTCCTCGAGGAGCCAGAGGTTGATGTGGTTGAGCTGGAAGGGCAAGGGCATGCGCAGCCAGGAAATTCCGGGAGCGACCGCGCGGATCTCTCCGGGCGCGGGCGGCTCCGTCCACGGATGGTCGAGCGTCATGCGGTGCAGTGTACCTTGCGTTAGCCGGCGGAACCTGATCTTCTAGGCGCCGCCATCCCACGAATCGGAGGAGGCTCTATGAACCCGCTGCGGCTCGCCACCGTCGCCGTCCTGCTCGCAGTCCTGGTGTTCGTCCCCGTGGCCCAAGGGCAGCTGCTCTTGTCGACCAACGACAACAAAGTCGCACTCGTCAACGGCGTCGCGACGGTCGTGAAGAGCCCGCCGCCCGATACGCTGACGGTCATCGACATCAAGGCCTGGCCCCCGAAGGTCGTCGCCGAGCTCGACGTGCCCGGCAGCGTGGTCGGGCCGCCGTTCAGCGTCGCCGTAGCGCCCGACGAGTCGCTGGCCCTCGTGACGGCGAACGAGAAGCTCGATCCGAACGACGCGACCAAGCGGATACCCAACAACACCATGTCGGTGGTCGACCTCAAGGCGACCCCGCCGCGCATCATCGCCACGCTCGAGACCGGCAAGGCGCCGGCCGGGGTCTCTATCAATCGCCAGGGGACGCTCGCGCTGGTGGCGAACCGGGGCGAGGGGACCGTGTCGATCTTCACGATCCAGGGCAAGACCGTGACGCCCGCCGGCAAGGTGACCGTCGCCGATGAGAAGTCCGGCA
>QHSV01000490.1 GCA_003221655.1 Candidatus Rokuibacteriota bacterium | reverse complement strand
GCAAACCCCGAGGCCGACGAGATGCTGGAGAAGGGACGGGCCTCGTGCGTCGAGGCGGCGCGAAAGCAGTACTACGACCGGTTCCAGGAAATCCTGGCCGAAGACCAGCCGATCGTCTTCCTCTACTTCCGGGATGCGTTGCCGGTGATCTCCTCCCGGATCCGCGGCATCATCCCGTCGCCGAACGGTATCCGGCACAACTTCAACGAGTGGTACGTGCCGAAGCCGCTGCAGCGTTACACGGCGGGGTAGATGTAGATATCGTGCGGGTCACGCTAGAATAGCGCGCCATGCTCGGGTACGCGCTGCGGCGGCTCGTCCTCGCCATTCCTCTCCTCATCGGCATCACCCTCATCTCGTTCTCCGTGATCCATCTGGCCCCCGGCGAGCCGGCGGAGCTCGGGACCGGGGACACCCCGATCCAGTCGGACAGGGAGGTGCGGGAGCGGCTCATCCAGATGTACGGGCTCGACAAGCCGCTCCATGTCCAGTACTGGAACTGGCTGACGCG
>QHSV01000491.1 GCA_003221655.1 Candidatus Rokuibacteriota bacterium | reverse complement strand
TCTGGGCGGCGAGCGGGCGAGCTCCGTCGTGCGGGAGGCCGCGCCGCCGCCGTCGAGCGCGCCCGCGCCGGCGGGAGTCACGCCCGCGGCTCCGGCGGGGCCCGCGCCCACCGTCCCGGCAGCGCCGCCGGCGCCCGCGACGCCTGCATCCCCCGCCCTGCCGAGCCCGCCGCGCTGACCGCATGAGCCGGCGCGATCCGTGGCGCCTCCTCGGGCTGCTTGTCGTGCTCGCGCTGGCCGGATGCGGGGGCGAGGCGGACAGCGCGGTGGATCGCGTGACCGGTCAGTCGGCGGGCAAGCCGGTGCACGGGGACACCTTCATCGACGCGCTGACCGGTAACATCTCGGGCCTGATTCCGAACGTGTTGACCGACTCCGCGTCGTTCGAGGTCGGGTCACTGATCTGCAGCGGTCTCGTCACCCGGGACAAGGACCTCAACATCATCGGCGAGCTGGCCGAGTCCTGGGACTTCAGCCGGGACTGTCTCGACCTCACCTTTCGGCTGCGCCGGAACGTTCGATGGCACGACGGGCGCGCGTTCACCGCCGATGACGTCGTCTTCACGTACGAGACGATGATCAACCCCAAGACACCGACCGCCTACCGCGAGGACTTCCGCGCCGTGAGCGCGGTCGAGGCGGTGGACCCTTTCACGCTGCACGTGCGCTACAAACGGCCCTACGCCAAGGCGCTCCAGAGCTGGGCTACATGGATCCTGCCGCGCCACCTGCTGGAGAGCTACGTGCGAGACGGGCGGTTGCGCGAGGCCCCGCAGAACCGGTCGAACCCGGTCGGCACGGGCCCGTACCGCTTCAGCGAGTGGAAGCCCGGCGAGAAGGTGGTGCTCGTCGCGAACCCCGATTACTTCGAGGGGCGGCCGTACCTCTCGCGCGTCGTCTACCGGATCATCCCGAGCCAGGCGACCATCTTTCTCGAGCTGAAGGCCAAGGGCGTCGATTCGGCGGGCCCGGCCGGGCTTACCGCGCTGCAGTTCAAGCGCCAGGCCGACTTCCCGGCGTTCCGTAAGGCCTACAACAAGTTCCAATATCAGGACAACGCGTACACGTACCTCGGGTTCAACCTCAGTGATCCGCGGTTCGCCGACCGGCGGGTCCGCCAGGCGTTCGCCCACGCCATCAACAAGCGCGAGCTGATCGACGGCGTGCGCCTCGGCCTCGGGCGCGAGGCGACGGGGCCGTACAAGCCCGGCACCTGGGCGTACAACCCGAACGTGCGCACCTATCCGTACGACATGGCGAGAGCGCGCGAGCTCCTCGACGCCGCGGGATGGCGGCAGCGGAACGCCGACGGGATCCTCGTCAAGGACGGCCAGCCGTTCGAGTTCGTGCTGCGGACCAATCAGGGCAACGACGAGCGTCGCAAGGTGGCGGAGATCGTCCAGGCGTCGCTCAAAGACCTCGGGGTCCGCGTCGACATCCAGGTCATCGAGTGGGCGTCGTTCCTCAAGGAGTACATCAGAAAGAAACGATTCGAGGCGATCATCCTCGGCTGGGGCATCGGTCTCGACCCCGACCAGTACGAAGTCTGGCACTCGTCGAAGACGGGTCCGGA
>QHSV01000142.1 GCA_003221655.1 Candidatus Rokuibacteriota bacterium | reverse complement strand
GCGGTGTCATCATCATCGCCTCGATCCTCGCCATCCTGTTCGTCATCGTCGGCGAGGTCTGGCCGCTCTTCCGGAAGCCGACGGCGACCCCGGCGGGAACCTACGCCGTCCCGGACGCGACGCTCGCCTCCGGACCGGCGGGCGGCGACGCGGTCGGCGTGGACGAGTACCGTGAGATCGCGTTCGCTGTCACCCAGGCCGGCACGGTCAGCTTCGTCTCGCTCAAGGGCGCGGCGGTGCCGGGGCCCATGCTGTTACCGGCGCTCAACGGTGGCAAGGTCACCGTGGCCGCTGTCTCCTCGAAAGGTCCCCTCCTGCTGGGTACCTCGGATGGCCGCGTGATTCCGCTGGAGATGAAGTTCGACGTCACCTTCACCGAGGGCGGGCGCACGATCATTCCGAAGCCCGTCTTCGGCGACGTGAGCACCCTCGATCCCGGAAAAAAGCGCGCCGTGCGGCGCCTCGCGCTCGCGGCGCCTCCCTCGGGGGGCATCATCGTCGCGCAGGTCGGGCCGCGCGACCTCGTCGTCCAGATGGTCGTCGAGAAGAAGGCGTTGATCGGCGGCACGCGCCGCCAGGAGGCGCTCCAGGCGTTGACCATCGAGGGCGGCGAGATCGCGGCGCTCGCGCTGGACGGGCGTGGCGAGGACCTGTTCGTCGGCACATCCAGAGGGCAGGTGATCCAGTACGACATCCGCGAGCGCGATGCGCTGAAACCCCTCGACGCAGTCGCGGTCACCGAGAGCGCCGCGGTGCCCGTCACGGCGCTCGGCTTCCTGATCGGCGACCGCACGCTGGTGGTAGGCGACCAGGCCGGCGGCGTGTCGACCTGGCAGGTGATCCCGCCGCCCGGCGGCGGGCCCCGGCGGCTCACGCGCGTGTACCACTTCCAGGGCCACCCGAAGCCGGTGGTCGCCGTCACCGCGTCGAAGCGCGACAAGGGGTTCGCGACGGCCGACGGCGCCGGTGACGTGAAGGTCCACTACGGCACGTCGGGTGAGACACTGATCGCACTCCGGGCCGACAGCGACAAGCCGCTCCACTCGCTGGTGCTCGCTCCCAAGGGGGATGCGCTTCTGGCCGCCGACCAGACGGGCGGGTTGCGCCAGTGGACCCTCGACAACCCCCACCCAGAGGTCACCCTTCGGACCGTATTCGGGAAGATCTGGTACGAGGGATACTCGGAGCCCGCGTTCGTCTGGCAGTCCACCGGCGGGACCGACGACTTCGAGGCGAAGCTCAGCCTGACGCCGCTGATCTACGGCACGCTCAAGGGCACCTTCTACGCGATGATCTTCGCCGTGCCGATGGCGCTGCTCGCCGCCATCTACGTCAGTGAGTTCATGCACGCGAGGGTGAAGGGGTACGTGAAGCCGGTAGTCGAGATCATGGCGGCGCTGCCGAGCGTCGTGCTCGGATTCCTGGCCGGTCTCTGGCTGGCGCCCATCGTCGAGCGGATCGTGCCCGGCATCTTCGTGATGCCGCTGGTCATGACAGCCGGCATCTTCCTGACGCTGCTCGGCTGGCGCCTGCTGCCCATCGCGGTCCGTGGCCGATTCAAGACGGGGACGGAGGCGCTTGTGCTGGTCCCCGTCGTGATCGCAGCGGCCTGGCTGGCCTTCTGGCTCGGCGGGCTTCTCGAGACGGCGCTGCTCGGGGGCAACTACCGCGGCTGGCTCCTGTCGGCGCTCGGCCTTACCTACGACCAGCGAAACTCGCTCGTCGTCGGCATTGCGATGGGCTTCGCCGTGATCCCGATCATCTTCACGATCGCGGAGGACTCGCTCGCCAACGTCCCGCAGCACCTGCGCGCCGGCTCGCTGGCGCTCGGCGCCAACCGCTGGCAGACGGCGATCCGGATCGTGCTCCCGACCGCGAGCCCCGGCATCTTCTCGGCCGTCATGATCGGCTTCGGCCGCGCCGTCGGCGAGACGATGATCGTGCTGATGGCGACCGGCAACACGCCGGTCATGGACTGGTCGATCTTCAACGGATTCCGCGCGCTGTCGGCCAACATCGCCGTCGAGCTGCCCGAGGCCCCCGAGGGCGGCACGCTGTTCCGGGTGCTGTTCCTCGCCGCCCTCCTGCTCTTCGGCTTGACCTTCCTCGTCAATACGCTCGCCGAGCTGGTTCGGTTGCGGCTCCGGCAGAAGTACCGGTACCTGTGAAGAAGCTGTTCCGGAGCGGCGAGCCGTTCATCTGGCTCACGGGCGGCGCTCTTGCGTCGTCCCTGATCATCGTCGTGGGCCTCGTCGCCCTGATCCTCACCAGTGGCCTGGGCTTCTTCTGGCCCGCCAACGTGCTGCGCATGACGCTCAGGGACGGCACGGTCGTCACCGGCCTCGTCGTCGACCGCGAGCGGGTGCCCGGCAAGACGGGCGACTACCGGATCAAGGCCCAGGTCGCCAACCGCGACCTCTACGGCGCCGACTTCCAGTGGGTGGACGAGTCGACGATCGCCCGGCGGGACCACCCGGCGGACGTCTTGGTGATAGAACGTACGGAGTGGGGACTCCTGATCGGAACGATCAGAGAAGTCCGGGAGTCCGGCCGGACCGTAGCGGTCGGGCCCCAGCAGGGTCTCGCCGAGCTCGAGCGCCGGCTGCCCGGCGCGGCCCGGGCACGCCGAGAGATCCGCCGGATCGAGAAGGGCGAGGTCGGCGCGATCAACTACGCCCAGGAGAGAATCCGCCTCGGACTCCAGCGCCTCGCCCTCGGGGGCGTGACGAGTGGTCCCGCGGTCGAATCGCTTCGGCGGGAGATGGCCAACTTGCAGACGCGCTACCAGGAGCAGGAGGCGCGGCTCGCTGATCTCCGAGGGCGCCAGACCGCCAGCGTCATCGTCACCGCCGACGGAGGCAAGGAGAAGGACCTGCCCCTGATCCAGCTCTTGCACATCGACGCGCCGAACGCGATGAGCCTTCCGGGCAAGGGCGTCCGGTACCTCGCCAGGGTCTGGGAGTTTGTGTCCGAGGATCCGCGCGAGTCGAACACCGAGGGCGGCGTCTTTCCGGCGATCTTCGGCACAGTCATGATGGTCATGATCATGTCGATCATGGTCACGCCCCTCGGCGTCCTCGCCGCCTTCTACCTGCGGGAGTACGCGAAGCAGGGGACCTTCGTGAGCACGGTGCGGATCGCGGTGAACAACCTCGCCGGCGTGCCATCGATCGTGTTCGGCGTGTTCGGCGTGGGCTTCTTCATCTACGTCCTCGGTGGGTCGATCGACAGGCTCTTCTTCGCCGAGGCCCTGCCGACGCCGACGTATGGGACCGGCGGGATCCTGTGGGCCTCTCTCACGCTGGCGCTCCTGACGATCCCGGTGGTCATCGTCGCGACCGAGGAAGGACTGGCGGCGATCCCCCGGGGCACGCGCGAGGCGTCTCTGGCGCTGGGCGCGACCAAGCTCGAGACGACCCTCCGGGTGGTGCTGCCCGCTGTGATGCCGTCGATTCTCACAGGGCTGATCCTGGCCATGGCCCGGGCGGCCGGCGAAGTGGCGCCGCTGATGCTCACGGGCGTCGTCAAGCTCGCGCCGGCGTTGCCCCTGGACGGCTACTGGCCGTTCATCCATCTCGACCGCAAGTTCATGCACCTCGGCTTCCACATCTACGACGTGGGCTTCCAGTCACCCAACGTGGACGCGGCGCGGCCGATGGTGTTCGTGACAACCATGCTGCTGCTCTTGATCGTCGTGCTGCTCAACCTCTTTGCCATCGCGACGCGCAACCGTCTGCGCCGCAAGTACGCGACCTCGGCGGTGTAGGGAGGGACCCTATGGCCGGCAACGTCTCGGTGACCGCGAGCCTTCGTCCTACTGCCACCACCGCGGCTATCATGGAGATGCCGATGGTGGAGATCGAGCACCTCTCGCTCTGGTACGGGGAAAAGCTTGCCCTCAAGGACATCTCCATGTCCGTCCCCAAGCACCGGGTCACGGCGTACATCGGCCCCTCCGGCTGCGGCAAGTCCACCCTCCTCCGGTGCGTCAACCGCCTGAACGACCTGGTGGACGGGGTCCGGACCGCCGGTGTCATCCGCATCGGGGGGACGGACATCCAGGACCCTGCGCTCGACGTCGTCGAGCTGCGCCGGCGCGTCGGGATGGTCTTCCAGAAGTCCAACCCCTTCCCGAAGTCGATCTTCGAAAATGTCGCCTACGGGCCCCGGATCCTCGGCGTCGGGAGCCGCGCCGATCTCGAGGGCATCGTCGAGCGCAGCATCAAGGCGGCGGCCCTCTGGGACGAGGTCTACGACCGCCTCAACGAAAGCGCGCTCGGACTGTCGGGTGGCCAGCAGCAGCGCCTCTGCATCGCCCGGGCGATCGCCGTCGAGCCGGACGTCCTGCTCATGGACGAGCCGTGCTCGGCCCTGGACCCGATCGCGACGGCCAAGATCGAGGAGTTGATGCTCGAGCTGAAGAACAGCTATACGATCGTCATCGTGACTCACAACATGCAGCAGGCGGCCCGCGTGTCGGACTACACGGGCTTCATGCTGCTGGGCGAGCTGGTCGAGTTCGGGGTCACGAAAGAGCTGTTCACGAACCCGCGCGACAAGCGGACCGAGGACTACATCACCGGCCGGTTCGGCTGAGAGCGGAGACGGCCATGCCGCGTCATTTTCACGAAGAGCTGGATGCGCTCAAGCAGACCCTCCTGGCCATGGGCGGGCTGGTCGAGGACCAGATCCGCCGGGTCATGCGCGCCCTCATCGAGCGCGACAGCGAGCTGGCGCAGGATGTCATCGATCGCGACCGCCAGGTGAACGCCTACGACGTGGAGATCGACGAGAAGTGCGTGGAGCTCCTGGCGCTCCACCAGCCGACCGCCGGCGACCTCCGCTTCATCACGACCGCGATGAAG
This sequence comes from Candidatus Rokuibacteriota bacterium, assembly GCA_003221655.1. Lineage (GTDB taxonomy): Bacteria > Methylomirabilota > Methylomirabilia > Rokubacteriales > CSP1-6 > AR31. The sequence continues at coordinate 4,710 of QHSV01000142.1, read as the reverse complement.
ATCGTCACCGATCTCGAGCGCATCGGCGACCAGGCCGTCAACATCGCCCAGCGCACGATCGAACTGAACCCCGAGCCACAGCTCAAGCCCTACGTGGACCTGCCGCGGATGGCCGAGAAGGCTCAGCGCATGGTCAAGGAGAGTCTCGACGCGTTCGTCAGCCGCGACACGGCCCTGGCGCGCCGCGTGTGCGGCGAGGACGCCGATGTGGACGCGCTCAAGGAGCAGATCTTCCGGGAGCTCCTGACCTATATGATGGAGGACCCGAAGACGATCCCTCGGGCCATCCGGCTCATCCTCGTCTCGCGCTTCCTCGAGCGCGTGGCCGACCACGCGACCAACATCGCCGAGATGGTGGTCTACCTGGTCGAGAGCAAGATGGTGCGGCACATGCTCGCGTAGCTCTCAGCCGCGGAGCACCAGCGTGGGCACCGGCGTGTCGCGGACCACTCGCTCGGCCACGCCCGGGACCAGCGCGCTGCCCAGGCGGCTGCGCCGGGTCGTGGCGAGAGCCACCAGATCCGCGTTGAACGCCTCGGCCTCGAGCCGGATCTCTTCCGCCGGCTCGCCGAAGCGCACCACCCGATCCACCGGAATCCCCTCGAGCTCGGCCTCGACATGCGCGAGCTGGTCCAGCCCCTCGGCCGTCAGCCGCGACATCTCCTGGTCGACATACGCGATCGTCCGCCCGTATGGGCCGGTCACATGCTCCGGAACGGGAAACACTCTGAGGAGACGAACCGTCGAGCCGGCACCACGCGCGAGAGCCGCGACCACCGGGACGATGGTCTCACTCGGCTCTCGACCATCGATAGGTGTCAAGATCCTCTTCGCCATTGTCAGCGTCCTCCGTCGCTCATTCATTCAGTACACATCCAGTACATGGTTGAGACGCCGGCGAGATCCCGAGGGATTCCCCAAATCCGGAAATCGCCCACCGGGGCTCGAAAATCCGGATACTTAACGGCATGCCCACCTCGAAGACGACCCTGTGCTCCCGGCCCTCGCCACACCGGGCGTCCTGCTCATCGGCTTCTTCGCATGCGGATGGGTCAGCTGGGGACGGTCGCGCCCGCGCTCACCGGCCGAACCGCCTCGGCGCTCGCCGACTCGATCACGACTCGCTGACGAGGGCCTGACCCGGATCGACGCAGCTCGACCCCCCGGGACTGTCCGCTCGACTGTGTTAGCCTCTGTCCATGTCGCCGGTCGAACGCGACCTGGCCCACGCGATCGAGAGTCTCTACGCCCGTGGCGTCACCGACGGGCTTCCGGTCGTACCGCCGACCCGCGCTCTCGTCGAGCGGGCCGTCGCGGCGTCCGGGCGCGAGGCCGGGGAGCTGGTGGCGCTTGTCCCGCCCAACTACGGGCGCGCGACCGTCGAAAAGATCGCGATCAACGCTGTGATGGCGGGCTGCCGGCCCGAGTATCTTCCTGTCGTCATCGCCGCCGTTGACGCCGTCTGTGACGAAGCCTTCGATCTTCACGGCGTTTCGGCAACCACGAACGCACCGTCACCTCTCGTGATCGTGAACGGTCCCATCCGAGGGCCGCTCGAGATCAACTCCGGAGCCGGGGTGTTCGGCTCGGGCTGGCGCGCCAACGCGACGATCGGTCGTGCCGTACGCCTTGTCTGCGTCAACCTGGGCGGGGCGCGACCGGGTGTCGTCAGCATGTCCACGCTTGCCCACCCCGGGCGCTACACGTACTGCATCGGCGAGCACGAGGAGGCGAGCCCCTGGGAGTCACTCGCCGTCGAGCACGGGTTCGCGCCCGAGCAGAGCACGGTCGCCCTGCTCGCCGCCGACGCGCCGCTCGGCGTCTACGCGCAGCGAAGCCGCACGCCCGAGGATCTTCTGCCGACGCTCGCCGCGAGCATGGCCGTGATCTCGCACCACAAGATGACGCACTGGGGGGACACGCTCGTCGTGCTCTCGCCGGAGCACGCGAAGATCCTCGGCGCCGCGGGCTGGAAGAAGGCCGACGTGCGCCGCTGGCTCCACGAGCGCCTGCAGTGGCCGGTGTGCGAGCTCGTGCCGGGGCACAACGGCGGCGAGGGGCTGCCCGAGCACGTGCTCGCGAAATTCGCCCACCCGGCGGCCGAGCGCGCGATGATCCCGAAGTTCCGCTCGCCCGAGAACATCAAGCTGGTGGTCGCCGGCGGCACCGCGGGTCGCTTCTCCGCGATCGTCCCGGGCTGGACGTTTTCCAAGGGCTCCAACCTCGTCTTCAGGAGGGTCCTCTCATGACCGAGTATCTCGACCCCACCGATTCGGTCGCCGTTCCACGCAAGACGGCGCCGAGGCCGGCGAGCCTCGACGGCAAGGTCGTCACGCTGCTCGACATCTCCAAAGCGCAGGGGAACCATCTGCTCGACCGCCTCGAGGAACTCTTGCGCGAGCGCGCGACGCCGAAGGCCATCATCCGGAAGAAGAAGCCGACCTTCGCGCGGCCGGCGCCCGATGTCCTCCGCCAGGAGATCGTCGGCGCGACCGACGTCGTCGTCGAGGGGCTCGCCGACTGAGGGTCGTGCACAACGTGCAGTGTGCACGACGGCGTGTTCTTCGAGGACAGCGGTATCCCGGTTGCGACGGTCATCTCGGCCGAGTTCACCCGCGCCGCGCGCGCCCAGGCGGAGGCGCTGGGCGCCACGGACTACCAGACCGTGGTGGTGGCCCACCCGATCCAACCGCTCACGCGGGACGAGGTGCGGGCGCTCGCCGACAAGGCGTTTGACGAGATCGTGAGGAGAATCACCGCGTGAAAGCGTCGCGGGACTGAGACCGATGCTGGTCGGAGCGTTCGCGTGCGCCCACACGCCTCAGCTCCTGGCGCGCCCCGGGACCGAGGACCGCGACCTCGTCCTGCGCGTCCACGCCGCCTTCGCGCGCGTGAAGCAGCGGCTCGAGACGCTCGGCGCCGACGCGCTCGCGATCGTCGCCGGGGACCACGTCGAGGCGTTTTTCCTCGACGCGGTGCCGGCGCTCGCCGTGTATGTCGGGACCGAATGCGCAGGAACGTTCGGGCGCTATCGCTACCGGTTCCCGATCCACGAGCCCCTCGCCCGAACGATCGTCGAGCAGGGGGTGGAGCGCGGCTTTGATCTCTTCTACACGCAGCACGCCCCGCTCGACTACGCGTTCTATGTGCCGCTCCATTTCACGATGCCGGAGCCGGCGGTGCCGATCATCCCGCTGCACGTGAACGTGTACCTCCCGCCCCAACCCACGCCGCACCGCTGCTACGAGTGGGGCCGGGCGCTGGGGGAGATCCTCCGGGCGCGTCCGGAGCGCGTGGTGCTCATGGCCTCGGGCGGCATGTCCCACTTCCCCGGAACCGATCGGTACGGGTCGCCGGAGTTCGAGTACGACCGGCGTCTGCTCGAGGCGCTGAAGGCGGGCCGCGGGCGCGAGCTGGCCGCGATCACCGGCGAGGAGCTCGACAAGATGGGCAACATCGAGCTCAGGACGTGGGCCACGCTCCTCGGCGCTCTGGGCGACGCGAAGGCCGACGTCTACTGCTACGAGCCCTCGTGGCATCACGGCAATGCGGTGGTCGAGTGGGTCCCATGAACGACCAACCGCACTATCGGTTTCCGCCGGCCTCCGCCTACCGGCTGAATCGCTGCCTGTTCGCGCTCAAGTCCGACGACGGGTTCCGCGCGCGATTTTTGAAGGACGCCCGAGCCGCGATGAGCGAGGCGGGGCTGGACGCGGGGGACGCGGCCGCCCTCGTCCGCGGAGACCGCGACGCGCTTCTCGCGCGCGGCGCGCATCCTTATCTCGTTTTCATGGCAGACCTCCGGCTCCGGATGGAGCGCGAGCCAGTCTCGTTCGAGTTTTTTTGAGGAGGATGGGGAAGGACGGCGCGCCGGCCCTGGGAGTTCCTGCTCACGATCGCGCCGTTTTTGGGCGGGCGCCCCGCGGACTAGCCGCTCAGGAACTTCAGCAAGACCTTGTGCCCGAGGAGCCGGATCGAGCGCAGAACCTTCTCCTGGTCCATGCCCGGCCACTGGAGCCGGAAGATCATCGTGGTGACGCCGAGCCGCTCGCGATAGCGCGCGATCTCGTCGACGACCCGCGCGGGGTCGCCGATGATGAAGCGGTCGCGCGCCAGCTCGTCGAAACTCGCGTCGAAGGTCTCGCCGGCGGGCAGCGCCTTGTCCTGTTCCCAGCGCCGGTACGCCTGGTATTTCGCTCCGAGGACCGCCTGCGCCTCCTTGACGGCCGTCGCGGCCTCCGGCGCCACGTAGCATTCCTTGATCAGCGGCGTCTCGATCGCCGCCGGCCGCCCGAGCTCCCGTCGCGCGGCCCGGAAGAGCTCGAGCTGGCGCTCGAGCGTCGCGAGCTTGGCGTGGGGGTTCATCAGCCAGGTGTCGCCGAGACGCGCGGCGCGCTTGACGCCGGCATCACCGTTGGCGGCGAGCCAGATCGGCGGACGCGGGCTCTGGAGCGGGCGCATCGAGATACGCGCGCCGCGCAGGCTGAAGTATCGGCCCTCGTAGGCGACGGGCTCGCCGCTCCACAACCGCTCGACGACCTCGAGGCCCTCGATCAGACGACCGACGCGCTCCTTCGGGTCGTGCCCCATCGCCACGTTCTCGACGTTGCGGTACCCGAGGCCGACACCGAAGATCAGGCGGCCGTCCGTGATCACGTCGAGCGTCGCGAGCTGCTCCGCGATCTCGACGGGGTGGTGCAGCGGGAGCAG
>QHSV01000482.1 GCA_003221655.1 Candidatus Rokuibacteriota bacterium | reverse complement strand
GCCCTTCCTCCACTTGCGCGTCGGCTCCGGCGACGCCACCTCGCTTCCCCCGACGGTGGAGTCGCGCCGCGGCGCCGAGCTTCTCCGCCGAGAGTTCCCCGGAAGCGACGTCAACCGCATCGTGGTCGTGCTCGACGCGGGCCGCGGATCTCCACTGGAACCGGCGCGCGTCGCGCAGACCCACGGGCTCAGTCGCTGGCTGGCCGGGCGCCCGCACGTCCAACGCGTCGAGAGCTTCGTCGACCTGCACGCCTCGCTCGACCTCGCGATGTACCAGCAGATCGCCGCGCTCCCGCGAGCGGCACGACCGCCCGAGCTCGAGACCGCGCTTCGACACACGGTGGGCGAACACATCACCATCCTGGTCGTCAGCACGAGCCTGCGCCCGTCCGGCGACGAGGCGCGCGCACTCGTGCGGGAGATCCGGCGCGCGCACCCGCCCTTCGACGGCGAGGTGCTGGTCACCGGGCAGACCGCGTTCGATCTGGACTTCATCGGCCTGGTGGGCCGCCGAGCCCCCCTGGCGATCGGCCTGGTCGTGGTCATCACCTATGTCGTGCTGTTCCTGCTTCTCGACTCCGTCCTGCTCCCGCTGAAGGCCATTGTGATGAACCTGCTCTCGATCACCGCCTCCTACGGCGCGCTCGTGTGGATCTTCCAGGACGGCCACCTGGCCACGCTGCTCGACTTCACCCCGGGACCGATCCAGACGGCCACGCCCCTCATCATGTTCTGTCTCGTCTTCGGCCTGTCGATGGACTACGAGGTCCTGCTGCTGAGCCGCGTGCGGGAGGAGTACGAGCGGAGCGGCGACAACGCCCGGGCGGTGGCGGTGGGTCTGGAGCGCACCGGGCGCTTGATCACCGGCGCGGCCGCGATCATGGCGACCGTGTTCTTCGGCTTCGGGCTGGCGCGGTCGGTCATCATCCAGGCCGTCGGCGTCGGGATCGGCATCGCTGTCGTGGTCGACGCGACCATCGTCCGTACCCTGCTGGTGCCGGCGACGATGCGGTTGATGGGCCGCTGGAACTGGTGGCAGCCGGCCTGGCTCGATGCGCGAACCTGGCGCCGAGCCTAGCGCCGCAGACGGCGGACGGGAGCGCCACCTTCACCAAGGCGCTCGGCCTCACGGCGTCGTCAGGGCCCTCCACGTCGAGGCGCCCGGCAAGTTCGAGGTCAGCGACACCGACACGATGCTCAAGGCGCTCTGACTCGAGATGCACGCCGTCGCCGCGAGTGGGAGAATAGCGGCATGCGGTGGCGAACGCCGTTTCTCGGCGCGGTCCTCCTCCTGAGCGTCAGCGCGCTCCAGGCGCTCGGCCAGACGAAATCGCCGCCAGGCGGGACGACGCCGGGGGGCGCCATCTTCGACCACCTGCGGGACTCGACGACACGAACAGTGCCCCAGACGCCGCCGCCGACCGTCCGCCCGCCCGACATGATGTGGGTGCCCGATCGTTACGTTCAAATCCCCGGCGCCGAATCTCCGGTGCTGGTGCCCGGGCACTGGGAGCGCCGGCTCTCCGACCACGAGGTGTTCACGCCGCCGCTCACCGGCCGAACCCCGCAGGGCGACATCATCAACTTCCCGGCCGGCACCCGGCCGCCCGTCGAGGAACGGCAGGCGCCCTGACCACGAGAGCCGGCCGCGGGAGAACCATGATAGGTTCTCCTCCGAGGCTCGCCAGCCCTCGGCTGGATCGCCCATCGCCTGGGCAGGGGCTCCATGTGTCGCACGCTACGGGGCATCGCGCCGCGGTCATCGCCGACCTGGTTCAGGGCTTGGAGGCTTACTTCGCGGAGCATCGAGAGTGCGGAGGCCTGACGGGCGACATCGTGGAGGAAACCGTCGACGGCGTGCGGTGGGGCGTGGCGGGAATGAGATGTCCCGAGTGCGGTGTGCGCTGGGAGCGGCGACTTGCGGTTGATGCAAAGAGTTGACGGAGTGAGGGGGTGCGACATGGGTAGGCTCTGGCGGAGGATCCTCCTCGTGTCCATCGTCGTCGTAGCGGCGTGGTGCGGCGCGGTCGGTGCGCAGGCTCAGCCCGACGGACAGCTCACGGTCGCGTTCGACGCGTCCATCGCGCCCACGTTCCTCGATCCGGCCGAGACGCCGGGGATCGGCACGCCGTTCGTGTTCCTCTATGCGATGCACGACGCGATGATGAAGCCCCTCCCGGGCAACGACATGGCGCCGTGTCTGGCGGAGTCGTGGAAGGAGAGCCCGGATGGGCTCGCGTACGAGTTCAAGCTGCGCCAGGGCCTCAAGTTCCACAACGGCGATCCCTTCACCGCAGACGACGTGAAGTTCAGCTTCCATCGCTACAAGGGCGCCGCCGCCAAGCTGCTGCACGACCGAGTGAAGTCGGTCGACGTCCTCGATCCGCTTCGGGTACGGTTCGTGCTGGACAAGCCGTGGCCGGACTTTTTGCTGTTCTACGCCACCCCGGCCACCGGTGCGGCCTGGATCGTGCCGAAGAAGTACATCGAGAAGGTCGGCGAGGAGGGCTTCAGGCGGCAGCCCGTGGGGCTCGGGCCCTATCGGTTCGTCCGCCAGAGCCCCGGCGTCGAGCTCGTGCTCGAGGCCAACGAGCAATACTGGCGCAAGAAGCCCTCGATCAAGACGGTCGTCTTCAAGGCGTGCCCGACCGCACGACGCGTCTAGCCATGCTGAAGACCGGCGAGGCCGACATCGGCTATCTGATGGTTGGGGTCGAAGCGGCGACGATCAAGGCGGACCCGAAGCTGCGCCTCGCCAGGGTGATTCCGCCGGCGGCCTGGTGGCTCGACTTCCCCGAGCAGTGGAATCCCAAGTCTCCGTGGAACGACCGCCGGGTCCGGCTGGCGGCGACCATGGCGGTCGACAAGCCGGCCCTCAACGAGGCCGAGCGCCTGGGCTTCTCGCGCCTGACCGGATCGATCATACCGAGTGTCA
>QHSV01000494.1 GCA_003221655.1 Candidatus Rokuibacteriota bacterium | reverse complement strand
CCGGCAGGCGCTTCTCGAACTTCTGCGCCTCCATCTGGTACGTGAAAGGGGGCAGGTTGATCCGGTCGATGCTGAAGCTCGGCGCGCCGAGCGGAGAGAGCATGCTGATCGCCGGGCGCACGTTGTCCCGGCACCGCAGAGTGCCGCGCATGTGGCAGGCGCGAATACGGATCGAGAAGAAGACCGGCTCGTTGCAGGCCTCGGAGAGCCCGAAGCCTTCCTCGACGAAGCGGGCGAAGGCCTGGAGGCTGTTGCGGGGATCGAGGAGCGGGATCGACGACTTGAGCGCCGCCGAGTGGGTGCGCTCCTGGAGGATCGAGGCGCCTTCGCCGTAGTCCTCGCCGATCACGATCACGGAGCCGCCGATGACGCCCGCCGAGGCGACGTGCGAGAGCGCGTCGGACGCCACGTTCGTGCCGACGACCGACTTCCAGGTGACGGCTCCCCGCATCGGATAGTTGATGGAGGCGCCGAGGAGCGCGGCGGCGGCGGCCTCGCTACCAGACTGCTCGAAGTAGATGCCGAGCGGCTTGAGGAGCGGCTCGTTCGCGTCGGCCAGCACGTCGATGAGATACGAGACGGGCGCGCCCGGATAGCCGCCGACGTAGCTCACGCCGGCCTGGAGCAGCGCCTTGGTGATGGCGAGAATGCCCTCGCCGCGAAGGATCTCGCCGGCGCCGTACCCGAGCTGCTTGACGTCCCCCGCGAACGACCGCTCCCCCATGCCGCGACCCGGTCCTCGCCGGGCTACTTCTGTTTCGCGATGATCTGGCCCTTGATCTTGTCGTAGGTAGCCTGCGGGACGATGTTCTTCTTCGACAGCTCGTCCTTCCGCGCGTACGGACGGCCTTCGACGATCTTCTTCGCGTACGCATCGCCGATACCAGGCAGGGTCTTGAGCTGATCCGCGGAGGCGCTGTTGATGTCGAGCGGCTCCTTCTTCTTCGCCTCCCCCTTGGTCTCGGTCTTGGCCGTCGCGTCCTTCTTGGCGGGCGCGTCGGTCTTGGTCTGCGCCAGCGCCGGCGAGAAGCCGAGCGAGACGGTGACGAACAGGACGGCGATCAACACAGCGACGAGTCTGAACATCGATGTCCTCCGCATGACAGGTTGGTAACGCCGATATGGCGTCGACTCAGTATACATCAAATAATTTCAATGATTTGCACGGTGTCTCGAAAGTCAGACAGTATGAAAAGTCGGACATTGACGGCGTGCAGGCGTAAGCGGACGCTGGCTTCAAATGCGTTCGCGTTTCGTTCGCCTTGACGAGGCGATCCGCTGGCTATTCTATGTCGACGAGCGACTCACCATGCGCGAGCTCGGGACTCGACTTGGTTGCGGGGTGACGACGATCTCGCGGCGCTTGCACCGATTCAAGATACCGGCGCGCCCACGGGGCCCGGCGCCGCTTCGTGACGCCAGCGGCTTTGCCTGGCCCCCCAGTAGCTTACGCAATCGGGTTGATTAGCAACTGACGGAAATCTCTCTCGGGACGGACGGCACATGTCGGTCGTCTCGAAGGACGTGGATCTTCTCGAAACGCTGCGTCGGTGCCTCGCGCTGCGAGTTGCAATATCGGAGTGCCAAAGCGACGGCGATCGCTCCGTGAGCCTCGCCTCCGCCAGTCGGCCGTTCATCGATTGGGTTCAAGCGAGCGTTCAGAGGCTCACCAGCCTCAATGGGGTCATCGAGGCGCAGTACGGGTAGGGCCGCCGAGTGATCCGGCTGCTCCGCTATGCCGCGCGCGAGTCGCTCGATCTTCTCCATTGGATGTACTACGCCCCGGACGTTCCGTCCCTTGCGCGCAAACGAGCCAAAGCCGAGCCATTCATGTTCGGGATGCGTTAAAATCAGCCGTACCGTGCGCGCGCCGGCGTGGAGAAACTGGCATACTCGTGGCGCTCAAAACGCCATGCCCGCAAGGGCTTAGGGGTTCGACTCCCCTCGCCGGCACCATTCCTTGACAACCTTCTGCGCACGCCTGTAGGGTGATTTCTCGCGTGGGGCTGTAGCTCAGTTGGGAGAGCACAAGGCTGGCAGTCTTGGGGTCAGGGGTTCGACTCCCCTCAGCTCCACCAACTTAAGATCTACATTCTGAAGGGCCGGGAGCCGGAGCCACCTCAGCGTGGCCCGGCCCGCCTTCCGGTCGATCGTGATGCCGTGGAGGAACGTCCGCACCACGGCCTTCCGCTCCTCCGGCTCCCCGGCCTCCAGGACATCGCGAAGCTTGGCGCTCGAGACCGACCAAGGCGGCCCGGACGCTGGGCATCGGCTCGGACCCCGCAGTCAGCGCCTCCACCAGGCGGTCGATCCCCTGCGCGTCTCAACGAGGCGCGTTTGTATCTGGGGGACCGCATCGGCAGGCGCGGACTCCTGGGACAGCATGCCGCTGAGCCGCCGGCGCAGTTCCTCGGGATTCAGGACCAGGTCGATCCGCTTCTGAATCCCGTTGATCACGGTGCCGTCGAGGAACGCGGTGGCGACGCGGAAGCCCTCACAGACGCCGCGGCCCGACGCGACGTACCCACCGCAGACGTAGTGACTCTGGATCCGCCCTCTCACCTGTCGGTGGACATGCCCCCGTTTGCCGCAGTGCGCGCACTCGATCAAGCTGCTCAAGAGGTACGGCCGATGCCAACGGACCTTCCCAACGCTTCTTGCCGACCTCCGAGTAGCGGGATTTTGCGTACACGAGGGTGCCGATGTAGACGGCGTTCCTGAGGGACCGCACGAGGTAGGCTAGAGGCGATGGGCGCGATCGGGTGGCGAGCGACGGCCGCACCAAGCCCGAACTCGGCCGGAACGGAAAGAAGGTCGATATAGGGATAGAAGGCCAGCTTCTGGTCGATGGAGTCATCATCCTCTTTTATTTCGTCGCCATTACG
>QHSV01000179.1 GCA_003221655.1 Candidatus Rokuibacteriota bacterium | reverse complement strand
CTGCGATGTCCGGCAGCGTCTTCGACTCGATGGCCGCCGTGAACTTCGTCCACATGTCGTCGAACGTGTAGGTCTGGATGGCGAGCTCGACGCCCGCCTTCTTTGCGCAGTCCTGAGCGTTGACGTCGAGGATCTTGTCCGCGGGTGGGATGTAGGTCTTGAGCCGCCAGAGGCTCAACTTTCCCGCGGCGGCCGGAGGCTCGAGCGCAGGCACGACGGCGACGGTGAGCAGCGCGACCAGGACGGCGAGCCTCTTTGCCAGCGTCCTCATGAGTCCCTCCTCTGATATGGTAGCGGCCGGCGGCGGTGGCCCACGTCTAGCAGCGCGGTCGCGAAGGTGTCAAGGCAAAAAGGGAGGATGCAGTGCGCAGCATCGACATCCACGCTCATCTGATGCCGCAGTGCTTCTGGCGGACCGTCGACGCCGGGAATGCCTGGTACGGGACGCGCTACGAGCCGGGGGAAGGGCTGGGCGTCACGGTGACGAACGGAAGGAAGAGCCGTGTCGCGACGCCCAAGGTGCGCTTCACGCCGGAAGAGCGTCTTCGAGACATGGACGCGCAGGGCGTCGACATGCACGTGGTGTCCATTCACACGCCGCTCTTCGGTTATCACCTGGAGCCGGCGCAGGGGCGGCAGCTCGCCCGTGACGTCAACGACGAGATCGCCGCCATGACCCGCCAGTGGCCCCAGCGATTCGCAGGCCTGGCCACTCTTCCCGTCCAGGACGTCAAGGCGGCGATCGACGAGCTCGACCGCGCGGTGAACGTCCTCGGCCTCAAGGGCGCCGAGCTCGACACGGTGGTGAACGGCGCCAACTGGGACGAGCCGCAGTTCCTGCCGCTCTTCAAGGCCGCCGAGGGCATGGGCGCCGTGCTGTTCTTTCACCCCCAGCCCCAGCACAATCTCCTGTTCAAGGGCACCGACCGCTACAGTGTGGCCAACAGCATCGGCGTCATCGTCGAAGACGCGCTGATCGTCGCGACCCTCATCTTCGGAGGGATTCTCGACGCCTGTCCCGACCTCCGGGTGTGCATCGCCCACGGCGGCGGTCCGGCCTGCTTCGGGATGGGCCGCCTGGATCATGGCTGGCGAGTCCGCTCCGAGGCTCGCCAGCACATTCAGAAGCCCCCCAGCGCCTACCTGCGCCGCCTCTATTACGACTGCGTGACCGACGGCGAAGCAGGACTACGCTTCTTGCTCGATCACGTGGGCGCTGATCGCGTGGTGCTCGGCAGCGACTGGCCCTTCGTGGGTTGGAACCCCTCGCCGGTGGGCTGGGTGCAAGGGCTTCGGAGCCTGACCGCGGAGGAAAAGAACAGGATTCTCTGGCAGAACCTCGAGAAGCTGTTGGCGCTGTAGCCGAGGCGGCCGCTACGCCCCGCGCCTCCGGCTCGGCCATCGACGCCAGCTCCTGGGCGGCATTGCTCGAGCCGCCTCACACGCTCTCCGCCGTGGTCGTCGTCCTCGGCATCCTGGCGCCCGCGTTCAGCACGTTCATCACGGCCACGGTCCTGCCGTCGGCCATTGCCGAGATCGGCGGCGTCGCGATCTACGCGTGGGCCTCCACAGCCTACGCCGTCGGCTCGATCCTCGGGAGCGCCGGGAGCTCCGTCGTGGTCCGCAACGCGGGGATGCGCCGCGCCTTCCTGCTGGCGGGTGCCGCCTTTGTCGCCGGCGCGGGTGTCTGCGGCGCCGCGCCGAGCATGCCGGTCCTCGTCGCGGGCCGTGGGCTCCAGGGTCTCGGCGGCGGCATGCTGATCGCCGCGGCGCATACGATGGTCCGCGAGGTCTTTCCCGAACCGCTGTGGCCTCGTATGCTCGCCGCGATCTCCGTGGCCTGGGGCATCGCGGCGCTGGGCGGCCCCGCGCTGGGCGGCGTGCTGGCCGGGCTCGGCCTCTGGCGGATGGCGTTCTGGGCAATAGCGCCGATGGCCGCAGTCGCCGCCCTGCTGACCTGGCGCATCTTGCGTACGGTCGAGCCCCGCGATGCCCACGCGACGAAGGTGCCGCTGGGGCGACTCGCGCTCATCTGCACGAGCGTGCTCAGCATCGGCACGATCGCGAACACCGACGCGACGGCCGCGCGCCTCGCGCTCTTCGCCGCGGCGGTTGTCTCCATCGCCCTCATGCTCCGGCTCGACAGCGCGGCGCCAGTACGGCTCTTTCCGTCGGGCATGCTCTCTCTCAGGAGCCGGATCGGAAAGGGTTTCTGGATGATCTTTCTCCTGGGGATGTCGACGACGCCCGGCGGCATTTACGTGCCGCTCTTCGTGCAAGTGCTGCACGACGTTTCACCGGCGGCCGCCGGGTATCTCTACGCGGCGCAGTCGCTCTCATGGACGGCGGCCACGCTTCTGAGCGCTCGCGTGCCCGCCGCCCGCGTCCACTGGGCGCTCGTGCTCGGGCCGGTTCTCACGGCGTCGGGATTCGTGGGTCTGTTCCTCACGATCGGCCCGGGCCCGGTCCTGGCGATCGCGGCATCGCTGGTCCTGATCGGCGGCGGCATCGGCACGTGCTGGGCACACATCGGCGCCCTCGTCCTGTCGTCCGGGCGTCAGGACGAGGGCGCGGTGACGGCGTCGATGATCCCGAGCACCCAGTTGTTCGCCGTCGCGCTCGGCTCCGCGTTGTCCGGCGTCCTGGCCAACGCGGCCGGGCTCGCGGGCGGCGCCTCGCGGCCGGTAGCGGCGCTCGCCGGGGTGTGGCTCTACGGTAGCTTCGTGGTGGTCCCGCTGGCGGCGCTCGTCATCGCGTCAGCCCTTCCAGCGGACCGTAACAGCCGACCCACGGCGCGACAGTCTTGACTCTGCCGCCAAGGAGCGCAATCCTCCTCCTACCGATAGAGCACGGAACAGAGCGCATCGAGGCTTCTGGACCGAAAGGGAGACTGACCATGGCGCGCACCTACAACGTCATCGACGCCGATGGGCACATACTCGAGCCGGTCGACATCTGGGACAAGTACATCGACCCTGCCTACCGGGAGCGCGCGCCGAGGATGATCGTCGACACCGACGGCAGGGAGCGGCTACGCGTCGAGGACAAGATCCTGGGCAGCCAGAAGGGCCTCGGCCTCATCGGAGCGATCGGCGCCCGGCAGGGCGTGGTGGATGACGCCACCATGAAGTACGTCGACGGCCGAAAAGGTGGCTTCGACCCGCACGCTCGAATTCCGGATATGGACCTGGACGGCATCGACGCGGCGTTTCTCTACCCGAGCCTCGGCCTCTTCAGCGGCGCGGTTCAGGATCCCGGGCTCGCCGCAGCCATGTGCCGGGCCTACAACCGCTGGCTCGCGGACTACTGCCGGCCCTACCCCGACCGTCTCTTCGGCGTCGCCATGCTGCCGATGCAGTCGATCCCGCTGGCCATCGAGGAGATGCGCTTCGCCCGCAAGGAGCTCGGCATGCGCGGCGGGTTCCTGCGCCCCAATCCGTACAACGGCCGCATGCTGCACCACCCGGACTATCAGCCCTTCTGGAAAGAGGTCGAGGAGCTCGACTTCGCCATCGGCCTGCACGAGGGCGCCAGTGGCGGCATGCCGCAGGTCGGGGTCGATCGCTTCACGAACCGCGGCGCCCGGCACATCATTTCCCACACGATGGAGATGATGCTGGCCGCGATGAGCGTGATCTGGGAAGGCGTGTGCGATCGCTACCCGAAGGTGCGCATCGGCTTCCTGGAGTCGGGCGGTGGGTGGATCGCGCCGTGGCTCGACCGGATGGATCGCCACTTCGATGATCAGGGCTTCAACGACTCGGCGTTGACGATGCGCCCGAGCGAGCTCTTCCAGCGCAATTGCTGGATCTCGTTCGAGCCCGTCGAGGGCAGCCTCTCCGTGCTCGCGGACTACATCGGCCCGCACAAGATCCTGTGGGCCACGGACTATCCGCACCCCGACGGCTTCTTTCCCGGCGCACCCAAGCTGATCGCCGATCGGCCGGAGCTATCGGCGGAGACGAAGCGCCAGATCCTGGCGGGCGGTGCCATGGGCTTCTACGGCCTGAAGTAGGAGGGTGTCATGGAGTTTCATGGCGTCGACGTGAAGACCCAGTTCAAGCGCATGCGCGAGCTCGCGCCGGATGTCTACCGCGCGTTCCTCGAGTTCGATCAGAAGGCGTTCAAGGACGGCGCGATCCCGGGTAAGACCAAGGAGCTCATCGCGCTCGGCATCGCCCAGATCACTCAATGTCCGTGGTGCATCGACGCGCACACGAAGAAGGCGGCGCTCGCCGGCGCCTCGGACGCGGAGATCGCGGAGACGACGTTCGTCGCCATGGCGATGGCCGCGGGCGCGGCGTGGAGTCATGGCGGGCTGGCGCTGCAGTGTCTGCAGGAGCACAAGGGCTGACCGCCACCGACGGCGCGGCGCTCGAGGACGAGCGCCGGCGCTGACCTTTAACAGTCATCGCATCCACTACGACCGGCCGAGACAACAGCGCTGCTCATCGACTTCGCCCGCGATCAGAACCCAGGACGTCCGTCACTCCCGAGGGGACCATCGCGATGAGCGCCGAGGTCGAGCTGGCCTAGAACTCGGACTACAATCACGAGAGGATATGCGCGCGCTGGGAGGCATGATTCGGTGGGACTGACGTACGTCGACGTCGTGGTCACCGGCCCGTCGGGCGCGTCTCGCTCGGTGCGGTTCATGGTGGATAGCGGCGAGAAGTACAGCCTGCTCCCGCAGAGTGATTGGCGCGCCATCGACCTCGCGCCGAAGCGACGCGTGACCTTTGCCCTCGCCGACGGCACGCTGATCGACCGCGACGTCTCGGAGTGTCACATCAGCCTACCGCAGGGTGACGGGCACACCCCGGTGATCCTCGGCGAAGCGGGCGACGAAGCGCTCCTCGGTGTCGTCACGCTAGAGATGCTCGGCTTCGTGCTGAACCCGTTCAGCCGGACGATCCAGCCCGTGCGCTTGCTCCTCGCCTGACCCCACGGCAGCAACGTCGAGACGCGCCGAACGAGCCCACGAAGCTCTGCTGGAGCGAGTGTGAGAGGTGGAGAGAATCATGAGTGAGAAGCGCACGTACGAGGTCATCGAGGTCGAGGGCGGAGTACCGATCAAGGCGTGGGTCCGGGGCGTGAGCCTCGAGGACGCCGCGGCGCAGCAGCTCCGCAACGTGGCGCGCCTGCCCTGTGTCCATGGCTGGGTCGCGGTCATGCCGGACGTCCACTGGGGTGTCGGGGCGACCGTTGGCAGCGTCATCCCCACGATCGGCGCGATCATTCCCGCCGCCGTCGGAGTAGACATCGGCTGCGGGATGGCAGCCGTCCGGACCACGCTGACCGCGAACGACCTTCCCGAGAGTCTTCGGGAGGTGCGTGCGGCCATCGAGCGGGCGGTGCCGCACGGGCGCACCCCACGCGGGCGCGACAAGGGCTCATGGGAGCATCCGCCGGCGCCGGCCCTCCAGGCATGGGAAGGGCTCAAGCCTCGCTTCGACGCGGTCACGGCCAAGCACGGAAAGATCAAGAACTCGAACCACGTGACCCATCTGGGCACGCTCGGAACAGGCAACCACTTCATCGAGGTATGCCTGGACGAGTCCGACAGCATGTGGCTCCTGCTCCATAGCGGCTCGCGCGGGGTCGGGAACAAGATCGGTACGTACTTCATCGAGCTGGCGAAGCAGGACATGCGGCAGCACCTCGCGAACCTTCCCGACGAGGACCTGGCGTACCTCGAGGAGGGCGCGACGCACTTCGACGACTACGTGCAGGCGGTGGGTTGGGCCCAGGACTACGCAATGGCGAATCGCCGGCTCATGATGGACGCGCTCATCCGGGCCGTCCGGGCGGTGCCGGGGATCCCGCCCTTCGAGGCCGGCGTGACGGCGGTGAACTGTCACCACAACTACGTGACGCGGGAGCGTCACGGCGGACGTGAGGTGTTCATCACGCGCAAGGGGGCCGTGCGGGCGGGCGCCGGCGACCTCGGCATCATCCCGGGGAGCATGGGCGCGAGCTCCTACATCGTGCGCGGCCGCGGGAGCGCCGAGAGCTACGAGAGCTGCAGCCATGGCGCGGGCCGCGCCATGTCGCGCAACGAGGCGAAGCGACGCTTCACGCTCGCGGATCACGAGGCGGCCACGGCGGGCATCGAGTGCCGGAAGGACGCAGACGTCATCGACGAGACGCCGGGCGCCTACAAGCCGATCGACGCGGTGATGGAGGCGCAGCGGGACCTGGTCGAGATCGTGCACACGCTGCGGCAGGTCGTGTGCGTGAAGGGGTGAGGTCGGGGTTTCGGCGATCTCCTCAAAGACTCCCGAGGCGCTTGAGCCTCGGCAGGAGCTTGGACGCCGCCTCGTCGACCTGAGCGAGCTGGTCGCCGCCGGCGAAGCGTATCGCCAAATGGCGCGCGCCGGCGTCGATCCAGCGCTGGAGCCACTCCACGCAACCCTCGATCGGTCCGGCGTAGGTCGCCTGGCGGGCGAGGATCGTCCGCGCCGGCGCCGCGTAGTAGGTCTCGAGGAAACTATTCAACCGCTGCTCGGCAGCGGCCCGGTTCGCGTCGAGCGCCAGCGTGAGATACGCCGCGCCCGTCACAGCGTCGGGCGGGCGCCCGGCGGCCCGGGCCGCCGCCTGCACGCCGGGGAAGTGCTGGGCGAAGAACTCGACACTGGGACCGGTGGGGAACCACGCGTCGAAGCGCGCGGCCTCACGCAGCGCCGTGGGTCCGCTGCCACCGATCCAGATGGGCGGGCCACCCGGCCGGTGGGGCTTCGGCTCCATCGTGACGTCCTGCAGCGTGAAGTGCTTGCCGCTGAAGCTCACGTGGTCGCGCCGCCACAGCGCCTGACAAATCTCGATCGTCTCGAGGAATCGCCCGACCCGCCGCTCGAAGGGAACGCCCGCGGCCGCGAACTCTTTGCGGATCGATGGATTATCCGCGGCGAAGCCGATTCCGAGGATGACACGCCCCTCGGCGGCGCGGTCGAGCGTGCCGACAATGTGGGCCAGGACGACCGGATTGCGCAGCGCCGGCAGGAGCACGCCCGTGCCGAGACGCACGCGCCGCGTACGGCCGGCCACGGCAGCCAGCAGCGTGAGCGGCTCGTGTCGCGGCCGGGCGATCAGCGAGTCGCCGATCCACACGGAGTCGAAGCCCGCGGCCTCCGCGCGCTCGGCCATGGTCAACAGCGGAGCCGTCTCCGGACGACCGGACATGACGGCTTCGCGAGTGGGGATCAGCACCCCGAACTCGACAGCCATCTCTATCTCGCGGCGGCGCCCGATGCGGGCGCATACTTGTATCCCAACGCCTCCTCCCACCTGAGATAGTTCTGCATGTCGGCGAAGTTGCGATCCGGTCCGGCCAGCACGACGTCGGTCGGCGGCGCCATCACGCCCGAGAGCCCCTTCTCCACCGGCAGACCCGCCTTCTGCCAGGCGGACATCCCCCCGTCGAGGACCGACACGTTCTGGTAACCGAGCTCTTTGAGCGTCGCGCCGGCGAGCGCCGCGCCGCGGCCGTCGGCGCAGGTCACCGCGACCGGCGTGCTCTTCGCCGGCACGATGTCGTTGATCCAGAGTTCCAGCCAGCCCCGCGGAACCCAGCGAGCGCCGGGCACGTGGCCGCGGGCGAAGTCCTGGCTGGTGTCGACAAAAATCACCGTCGGGGGCGACGCCTGCAGCTCCTGAGGCGAGATCGACTTCACCTTGCCGCGCGCCTCCTGATAGCCGGCCGGAAGCTCTTCCGGCACGCCCTTCTCCAGTGAGCCCCCGCTCGCCACCCAGGCGGTCGTGCCGCCATCGACGGCGAAGACCTCGCGGAACCCCATTTGCCGATACCACGAGGCGATCAGCGTGGCCCGAGCCTTGCGATCGCAGGTGAAGACGATCCGACCGTTCTTCACCACAGCCACGTCGTCGGAGCGCTGCACGGCCTGACCACCGGGGAACCACCGGAAGCCCGGGATGTGGCCAGCGGCGTACTCCTCCACCGTGCGCACGTCGATGAGGTAGATCGACTCCTGATTGCGGCGGTCCATCGCGCTCTTCAAGCCTGGGATATCCAGATAGCGCACGCCGTCCTCCGCAGCCAGCTTGGCGGCGTAGGCTTCGGCCGCCGCGACGGCCTCGGCGGACGGCACGGGGAGCTGCACCCGATCGGCGCCGGTCTCGAGCTGCTGGCCGGCGAGCACCCAGCCGGAGGTGCCGTTCTTCAGCCCGTACACCTTGGGAATTCCCATGCGCTGCAGGACGCGGGTCCCAATGATGCTGCGCGTGCGCCCGGCACAGTTCACGATGATGGTCGTGTCCTTGTCGAGGTTCCTGGCGATGTCGGTGATGCGCAACGCCAGCTCGCCTCCGGGCACGCTGCGCCCCCCGGGGATGCAGAAGCGTCGGAACTCCTCGGGCGTGCGAGTGTCGAGAATGACCAGCTTCTCGCCCTTCTGGATGCGTGCGGCGAGCTCCTTCGCCTCGACCTCCCGGACGTGGTGGACCACTTCCACCTTCTCGCCGAAATCCTTGCTGGGCACGTTCATGCCCCACTCGGTCGAGAACCCGTCGGTCACCCAGCGGTTGATCCCGCCGTCGAGCACGGACACCTCGCGGTATCCCATGCGCTCCACGGTGGCAGCCGCGAGCCCGGCACGCCGCCCATCGTCGTCACACACCACGACGTGGGTGCCCTTGTAGGGCACCGCGTGCGGCACCTGGAATTCCAGCTGCCGACGGGCGATCAGGCTGGCTCCCGGAATGTGGCTGCTGTTGTACTCGCCCGCCTCCCGCACGTCGATCAGGGCGAACGGGGTGCTGCCGTCGAGCAGACTCTTGAGTGCCTCGGGAGCGATCTTGCCTGCCATGCCTGGTGGCCCTCCGTGCCGAGCGGATGGTAGCACGACGCTCACAACCGTTGTAACACCTACAGGCGTCGACAACATGACCAGTCACGACTAGATTATTGTCATGGATACCGTCCGGATCGCCGAACTCAAGGCCCGCCTGAGCGAGTACCTCCGCGCGGTTCGTCGAGGGCGCACCCTGACCGTGCTCGACCGCGATCGACCGGTCGCGCGCATCGTGCCCTGTGACACAGAGCGCTGGCCGCTCACGGTACGTTCTCCACGGCCGGGTGCAATCCCGCTGGCTCGCGTGCCACTGCCGCCCGCGCTGCGAGTGAAGGTGGATGTCCTTGCGCTCCTCGCCGAGGAACGACGCCATCCATCTCGCGACGGCGCTCCTCTGGCGCGAGCACAGCGGCGGAGACATCGTCATGGCCACCCATGATGTGGCCCTGGCCACGGCAGCGCGGGCTTGTGGGCTCACGGTCGTGGGCGCCGCGTGAGCGAGGTCCTCGCCTGCCGAGTCCGCTCAACTACCTCCGCGCGATGAGGCGCCTGTATACCGCGCCGTACTGGAAGCCGTAACCCTCCGCGTGCTCGGCGGCGTTCTTCTTCACGCGCTCGCCGATCGTGTGACCCGCCGGCACGTTGAAGCCGGACACCTGGCTCTCGTGGCGGATCAACCCGGCGATCTGCCGGTCGATCGAGTCGGTGACGTCGACGATGACGTCGGGCTCGTCCATGCCCCAGTACCAGAGCTCGCGCACCTTGTGGGGCTCGAGCCCATCCCGCGTGATCTGCTCGGGAAAGTGCAGATGGTCGCGAGCGTAGGGATAGACAGCGTCCGTCGTCGCGATCCCCGCCTTGCGGTGGTCGCGGTGCTGGAAGCCTTTCATCCGGTAGGGGTCGTGGACGAAGACCGTGTGCGGCCGGTACCGGCGGATGGCGGCCACGATGTCGCCGAGAAGCTCACGGGTATCTTCGAGCCCGCCGTCGGGGTAACCGAGCATGACGACGTGCCGCACACCAATGAAGTCCGCGGCGGCGCGCTGCTCCTCTGCCCGTTTCCTCGCGAGC
>QHSV01000493.1 GCA_003221655.1 Candidatus Rokuibacteriota bacterium | reverse complement strand
GCGCGTGCCGCAGGCGCGCGCGGCCGACGAGGTGTTCGTCTACGCGCGCGAGGGCGCCGAGCTGCGCGACTTCCTCGCCCTCGTCGAGCGCTTCAACCGGCGCTCCACCCACCCCACGCGCTGGCGTCCCGTCGTGACGACGTCCGACGAGCCGCTCGGGCGGCTCGTCGACGAGCGACGTGGAGACGTGGTGGTCCTCGCGGGCAAGAACGGGGGCAAGGCGCGTACCATACGACGGCTGCACGAATCAGCCTTCCACGTGCTCGCCGACAAGCCGTGGCTCGTGGAGCCGGCCGACCTCGAGCACGTGCGGGCGAGCCTCGAGGGCTGGCCGCTGGCCGCGGAGATCATGACGGGGCGTCACGACTTGGCGGCCGGACTGGTCAAGAGGCTCGTCGGTGCTCCTGCGCTCTTCGGCGCCTTCCGCGACGATGGGGCGGCCATCGAGCAGGAGAGCGTGCACCATCTGGAGAAGCTCGTCGATGGCGCCCCCCTCAGACGCCCCTGGTGGTTCTTCGACGTGCGCGTGCAGGGGAGCGGCCCGGTCGATATTCCCACCCACGTCGTGGACCAGGCGCAGTGGCTCGTGGATGGCGACGCCGCGGTGCCGGCGCTCCTTTCGGCCCGCGCATGGTCGACGCGAGTGCCCGCGGAGGCGTTCCGGCGGATCACAGGGGAGCCGGGGTTCCCGCGGGAGCTCGAGCCCTTCGTCGACGACGACGCGCTGAGCTATCGATGCAACGCCGAGCTCGTGTACCGGATCGGTCGCGTCACCGCGAGCGCCGCGACACGCTGGAACCTCTCGCCGTTGCCGGGTGGGGGAGATGCCTCCCACAGCGTCGCTCACGGGACTCGCGCCGACATCCACCTGGAGCAGAGCGCCCGCACGGGCCACCGCCGCAGACTGTTCCTCGCGCCCCGCACCGACGCCGCCGGGGTCGCGCGCGCGCTGCGCGACACGGTCGCGGCGTGGCAGGCGGAGCTGCCCGGCGTCGAGGTCGTGTCCGCCGGCCCGGAAACGTACGAGGTGACTGTGCCGCCCTCCCTCGACGAGGGCCACGAGACACACTTCGCTCGGGTCCTCGACGAGTTCCTGAGAATCGTGGACGATCGCCGCTGGCCCGCCGCGCTCGCCGAGCGCACGCTGGCGAAATACACGCTGCTCGCCGAGGCCGCGGCCAGACCGGGCGCTGAAGACGCGACGCTTTCGGCGAGAGGGGAGCTCTGATAGCGCTATCCGATCAGCGTGCTCGTCGCCCGCCGCTGATCCCCACGACACCGAGGAGGTCACGCGACTCAAACGCGGGTTCGAATCCCGTTGGGGCCACGCCGATGAACGCGCGTCACTCCTGCCGCCCCACGCTCGCTGCGTGATCGTCGGTGCTCGGTGTTCGGACGCGGGGGGGAGACGCTCCCCCCGCGTCTGTGTTCGAGTGCGCGGGTGAGGTGGTCGCCGAGTCGGCACGCGATAAGCCATCTGGATGGGGATTGCTTCTGTTCGTCTTCTACGCACACCCCAACTTCGCGAGCAAATCGTCGGTCGCCTGGACGTCGCCGAACGTCACCAGGAATTTGCCCAGAGTGTGATTGTGCAGCGCATCCGTCTGGTCGGCGTTACCGTCCGATACCATGATAGTGCGGTAGCCCCACATAGCGGCGTCACGTGCGGTCGACTCGCAACATGTGCTGGTGGCAACGCCGGTGATGAGCAGCGTGTCGATGCCGTGCGTGCGCAACAGGTCATCGAGTTCTGATGGATACGGAATGAACGCCGAGTAGCGGTATTTGATCGCGATCTTGTCCTCGGACAAGACCTTGCAGGTGGGGTAGATTGCAAACCCGTCACCGGACTTTGCCAAAAGCGACTGACGCTGCGCCCATCTTGCGGCGCTCATCGCTTCCTTGCGGTTGGCCCAGTCCGGCGGGTCCGCAACGAGCGCTTCGGTCTGGATCCAGATCACCGTCCCGCCGGCCGTCCGCGTTGCCTGGGCCAAGCGGTTAATGTTGGGCACGATCGTCCGCGCCTCGGGCGCACAAGCCGGCATGCCATCGGCGACGAAATAATTCTGCATATCAACGACAACGAGCGCCGTCTTGCGTGCATCCAGCGAGTCATAGGCGTTGAGCCGACCGTCGCGGGTCTGCTTCGCCTTGTCCACAAACCAGGGATCGATGTTCAACTGGTGCATGATTACCTACCCCTTGGTGCCGGCTGCACAGTGGAATGGCAGAGCGATGAAAAACGTTCCTTCTGCCTCAGCCTGGGTTACCGCCGTGTGCCATTCGGCGAGCTCTGCCGGGCTGAGCGCCGCCTCGATGCGCTCGTCGGCGGCATGCGCGCGGGCGCCGGCATAGGTAGCCAACTGCGGCAACATTTGCACATTGTGGAGGCCGGCGTTACAGAAGCGTTGGTAGAGGCTGCCATCCGCGCACCCTTTGGCGCCGGCCAAGCCGTTCGGGAGCGCGGCGATTTTCATCTTCAGCTCAGCGCGCACGGGGACATTGACGAACGATTGCATATCAACCGCCCGCACGACGACCCCGACACGCCCACCAGGCCTGGTGACGCGCACCATTTCACGGAGCATCCGGTCAGCGTCCAGGAGTTCCATAACGGTCGCCGATATCGTCACGTCGAAGCTACTGTCCGGAAAGGGCAGGACCTCCGCGTTGCCTTCGCGAAACTCGATATGACCCGCCAGGCCTTCCTTCGTGGCCAAGGCAGCGGCCTCGCGCAGCAAGGTTCGGTGAATGTCGACCGCCATAATCCGATGCGCTCCGCCGGTCTGCCGCGCCAGCCAG
>QHSV01000178.1 GCA_003221655.1 Candidatus Rokuibacteriota bacterium | reverse complement strand
ATTGCCAGCGTCTGCCGGAAGGTGGCGAGGCGGCGCGCCGAAGGGCACACGGAGGCGATGCGGATCACGCCCGACGTCGTCACGTCGTTCTTGGGCGTGCCGCGCTTCGAGCTCGAGGAGGTCGAGGAGCGGACGCGTGTCCCGGGTGTCGCGATCGGCCTCGCGTGGACGCCGGCCGGCGGCGACATCCTGTTCGTCGAGGCGACCCGGATGAAGGGAGCCCGCACCCTGACGCTGACCGGGCAGCTCGGCGACGTCATGAAGGAGTCGGTGCAGGCGGCGCTCTCGTGGGTACGGTCCCACGCGGACGAGCTCGGCATCGCGCCCGACTTCTGGGAGATGTCCGACATCCACGTGCACGTCCCCGCCGGGGCGATTCCCAAGGACGGACCGTCGGCGGGCGTCACGATGACGACGGCGCTCGTGTCGTTGCTCACTGGCCGCCGCGTGTGCTCCGGGCTCGCCATGACCGGTGAGGTCAGTCTCGCCGGGCGCGTGCTACCGGTTGGCGGGATCAAGGAGAAGGTCTTGGCCGCGCATCGGGCCGGGATTCGGACCGTGCTGCTGCCCAAACGGAACGCGAAGAACCTCATCGAGGACGTTCCGCTTCGAGTGCGGGACGAGATGACGATCCACCTGGTCGATTCGGTGCCCGACGTCCTGAGGCTCGCGCTCGAGGATGCGCCGGCCTGGCCCGAGGTCGAGCCGCTGGCGCTATCTTCCTGATTTGCGGCGCCTTTGTGGCGTTTCCGGAACCCGTCTTCTGTTCTTGAAGGGGCAACGCCGGGTCCGCTAACATAGCGGCATGGCGCTTCGGTTTCTCCTGTGTGCGGTGGCGACCGCCATCGTGACCGCCGTGCCGGCCAGTGCCGAGGTCTACCGGCTCGCCACGAGCGACGGGACCGTCCACTTCACCAACGCGCCAACCGATCCCCGTTATCGCGGCCTTGGATACTCGTCCGGCACCGCCGCGGGCTACCTGCGACTGCCCCCCGCAGACACCGGGCGCTATGTGACTGAGATCAAGGATGCTTCGGAGCGCTATGGCGTGCCCGAGCGACTGGTCCAGGCCGTCATCCGCGTCGAATCCGCGTTCAATCCGCGGGCGGTTTCCATAAAAGGCGCTCAAGGTTTGATGCAGCTCATGCCTGAAACGGCCTCGCTGCTCGGAGTCCGCAACAGCTTCGACCCCCAGCAGAACATCGATGGCGGTGTCCGGCACCTCCGCGGTCTGATCGACCGCTTCGGGAACGACCTTCCGATGGCGCTGGCGGCCTACAACGCCGGCGAGAAGGCGGTGGTCACGTACCGTGGAATCCCGCCGTTTGCCGAGACGCGCGACTACGTGACGCGTGTGCTCTACTACTATGACGGCAGCACCAACGGGCTGGCCGGCGCGCCCACCGCGGTCTATCGAACGGTCGGCGACGACGGCACGATCATCTACACGAACATCCCGCCGCGCGGCCGCCGCTAAGCTCCGGTGCCGCCCGTTCAGGCGTGCCCCGACGGTAGCCGCTACTTCAGCAGCTTTCCCGGGTCGCGAAAGGCGTCTGTGTCTTTGAGGCCGAGAAGCTCAAAAACCACGGTCTCCGTCGCCGCTGCAGCATCACGGCCTCCCACGCGAGGTGTGTTTCTCGAGCCAGCCGATCACCGAGGACACGATCCCCGGCAGCACCCGCCGGTTCAGGACCAGCCCCCAGTGTGAAGTCTCCTCGATACTGAGGTGGTCCGCGGGGAATTGGAAGTCGTCGTACCGCCGCCGGGGCCACTGGGTGTCCGCGGTTCCGGTGACGATGAGGAGAGGACAAGCGATGCCCTCGATGACGATCCCCGCCTGGCGCTCGTCTCGCGCGAGGCGAGACTCCGGGCCGAGCGATTCCAGGGCGATCACGCGCTCTGCTCGATCGAGGTCCGGCATCGCGGGCTGACGGTCGGGATCGCGGTCGGCGATGCCATATTCCTCGGCGCCGAAGATGCCTGAGCGGAGCGAGACCGAGGTGTCACGTCGGCGGGCTGGGGTACTCGGCGCGAGGCCCACGCAGGCGCGCGCGCCGCACGCCGGGGCCGCCATCATCGCCACGAGTCCCCCCATGCTCCAGCCCAGGAGGATGGGAGGCTGCCGCAGCGTACGCGCAAGGGTCACCACGTCGTCGGCATAGTCCGCCATTCGCATGACACCGACGTCGGCCGCCACACTGTGTCCGTGACCAGCGAGATCGAGGGCATGCGAGGGCCATCCGCGGTGTGCGAGCTCGTTCTGCCAGAACGTCCAGACCCGCGCCGAGTTCGCCGCTCCGTGTACGAGGATGAGCGGGGACAGCGCCTCGCCGCCGACCAAGAGGCTGTGCACCTGTAGGATCGGCATTCGCGAGGGTCGAGTCGAGACCGAGTCTGACATGGGACGATATTCTAGAACCAGATTCGAATCCAATGCAGGCCTGAATGACAATCAGCGTGCTGGCTGTCTAACAGGACAACCTCCACCGAAAGTCGGGACAGTCGAAGATGGGAGATCGGAGAGAGCAGTGACGGCACGTGGGACCGTGGTGACGTGAAACCGGGACCGGTCCATCGGCCGACGCCATCGACAGGTGAGCCGGAATGCCGGCGCGATCCGGGCGTGCCGAGGGCCTGAAGGAGCCGGCTCACGCCCGCCACTGCCGATCGAGGCTGCGGTACTGGATGGCTTCCGCGCAGTGCTCGACCGCTAGTGTTTCGGCGCCGGCCAGATCGGCGATCGTGCGGGCGACCTTGAGCACGCGGTCGTGACCGCGGGCCGAGAGCCCCAGGTGCGTCATGGCGGCGGCGAGGAGGCGCTCGGCCTCGGCAGGAACCGCACAAAAGCGCCGAACCTGGCGGGGGCTCATCGCGGCGTTGACGCGGATTCCCGTCGCGCAGAGGCGGTCGCGCTGCAGCTGGCGCGCGGCGCCCACGCGCGTGCGGATCGTCTCGGTTCCGTCGCCTGGAGCGGGTGCCCGAAAGTCCGCGGGAGCGAGCGCGGGGAGCTCGACGTGCAGATCGATGCGGTCGAGGAGCGGGCGTGAGAGGCGGCCAAGATATCGGGCCCGCTCGGCCGGCGTGCAGATGCAAAGGTCGAGGGACGGACAACCACGTCGGCAAGGGTTGGCGGCGGCGACGAGCTGGAAGCTGGCGGGGAAATCGCTGACGCCACTCGCCCGCGCGATAGTGACGCGGCCGTCCTCGAGCGGCTGTCGCAGCGACTCGAGCACATGCTGCTGGAACTCGGGTAGCTCATCCAGGAAGAGGACGCCGAGGTGAGCGAGCGTCACCTCGCCAGGGTGCGGAGGAGTGCCGCCTCCGATGAGACCCGACACCGAGATGGTGTGGTGAGGCGCGCGGAACGGGCGCCGGCTCATCAGCTCGCCGTGACGCGGCAAAAGCCCTGCGACCGACCAGATGGTCGAGGCTTCGATCACCTCGTCGCGCGTGAGCGGGGGGAGGATCGCCGCCAGCCGGCGCGCCAGCATCGTCTTCCCGCCGCCGGGAGGGCCGACGAGCAGCAGGTTATGGGCTCCGCCGGCTGCGATCTCGAGCGCGCGCTTGGCGTACGCCTGGCCCCGGACGTCGGCGAAGTCGAGTTCGTCGGTGGCCGGCACCGCTGGAGGCTGTGGCGTGGGCGGGGCGGCCGCGTCGCCGTTGAGCAGCCCCACCGCGTCGCGTAGCGTCGGAGCGCCGAGCACACGGAGACCTTCGACGGCCTGCGCCTCCGAGTGATTCGCGACCGGCACGACGAGCGTGTCGATGCCCTGCCGCCGGCACGCGAGTCCAACAGCGAGCACTCCGCGCACCGCCTGGATCTGGCCGTCCAGCGCCAGCTCGCCGACCACCGCGAAGGGGCCGATCCGCCCGTTCGTGACCGCGCCGGTGGCGGAGAGGATGCCGAGCGCGATCGGCAGGTCAAACGAGGCACCTTCTTTCCGGAGGTCGGCGGGGGCCAGGTTCACGGTGATCCGGTCGGCAGGAAAGGGGAAGCCGGCGTTGCGGATCGCGGTGCGCACCCTCTCGCGACTCTCGCGCACCGCTGAGTCAGGAAGCCCTACCGTTGTGAACGCGGGCAGGCCCGGTGTGACGTCGACCTCCACCCGCACGAGCGCGGCTTCGACGCCGACAAGGGCTGCGGACAAGACCCGTGCGAGCACGAGGGGATTGTTCGATCATCCGGCGGCGCGCGTCAATGTCGCAGGTTGGATACGATTGGCGGAGGCCGAACGCGGTGCGCCGGCGCCCGCCCGAGGGGTACGGCGGTTGAGCCGGGCCGCTGCCTGCGCGGAAGGAATTGGTGCTAGAGTCCGAGAATGGCGCGGCCCGTGGTTCTCGTCGTTGACGACGACCCCGGAGTCCGGGAGTCGTTCCGGCTGATCCTCGAGGACCACTACGACGTGGTCGATGTTCCCGACGGCCCGAGCGCGCTCGATGTCGTCCGTGCTTCCCAGGTAGATCTCGTGCTGCTCGACATCCGGATGACCGGGATGGACGGGATCGAAGTGCTCGAGCGCATCAAGGCGATCGACGAAGGGATCGAGGTGATCCTCGTCACGGCCGTGAAGACGGTGCGGACGGCCGTGGCGGCCATGAAGCTCGGCGCCTTCGATTACCTGACCAAGCCCTTCGAGGAGGACGAGCTCCTGTCCCTCTCGCGCCGGGCGCTCGAGCGCCGCGCGCTCGAGCGCGAGGTCGCGTTCCTCCGCTCCGAGTTGGCCCGGAGGCATGATCTCGACGAGATCGTCGGCCAGCACCCCGCGATGGAGAAGCTCCAAGGACTCATCGCGCAGGTCGCGCGCACGTCGACGACGGTGCTCATCACCGGCGAGAGCGGCACCGGCAAAGAGCTCATCGCACGGGCCATCCATCGCCAGGGGGCGCGGCGCGAGGGGCCTTTCGTCGCCGTCAATCCAGCGGCCATCGCCGAATCACTCATCGAGTCCGAGCTCTTCGGCCACGAAAAGGGCGCGTTCACCGGCGCCCATCAGAGAAAGCTTGGTAAGTTCGAGCTGGCGCAGGGAGGTACTTTCTTTCTCGACGAGATCGGCACGCTTCGGGCCGAGCTCCAGGCCAAGCTCCTGCGGGTGCTCCAGGAGCGCGAGATCGAGCGGGTAGGCGGCACGCGGCCTGTGAAGATCGACGTTCGGGTCATCGCCGCAACCAACTCCAATCTCAAAGAGGCCGTGGGCGACGGTGTCTTCCGTGAGGATCTGTATTACCGGCTCAACGTCGTCCACGTGGTGGTCCCGCCGCTGCGCGAGCGCATCCAGGATGTCCCCGTGCTCGTCGACCATTTCATTCGACGCCACAGCCGTCGGGTCAACAAGCGCCTCGGCGGGCTCTCGCCCGAGGCGCTCACCGCACTGCAGGCCTACCGATGGCCGGGGAACGTGCGCGAGCTCGAGAACGTCATCGAGCGATGCGTCGTGTTGGCCGAGGGGCCCGTCATCCAGCTCAACGATCTTTCGCTGGACGTGCTGCTGCCTCAGCAGGCCACGAAGGTCCGGGCGGCCGAGGCCCTCCCGCTCAACGAGGCGACGGATCAGTTCGAGCGCCAGATCGTGCTGCGGGTACTCGAGCGGGTGGGGTGGAATCTCACCGAGGCCGGCCGGATTCTCGCGATCCATCGCAACTCGCTTCGCGTGAAGCTGGCGCGCTGGGGCGTTCGAGCGCCCGGCGGCGAGCGGTGAGCGCCCAGCCACTGGGCGCCCAGTCGTTGGGCGGACCGCACCGTCACTGTGCGGTGCGCGTTGAAACACGACCGACCGACTGACCGGAGATTCGCTGTCGAGAAACGGGTACTTGGATCGACGTTCCGACCGTCAGCTTACGTGGCTGTGAATTTGCTCTACTTCTCACGGGTTGCCCTTCGGAGCTCTCATGGGGAGAGCTCCTCACCTGCAGAGGAGGAGAGCAATGGCGAAGGTATGGAGCAGCATTCTGATCGTGGCGGCGGTCGTCGGATCGTTCCTGCTGGCAGCGCCCGTGATCGAGTCCGCGACTTCGGGCTCGACTCAGTTGTTCCAGGCGGTCGGCACCGCGGATGGCAGCGGCGACTAGCCCGCCTCGTGACGAAGAAGGGGGGCGGGAGGCCCCCCTTCCGACTCGCCCTCCTGCTCGGAGCCCTGATTTGCGTCAGCTCACTGGCGCCGCTTCACCGTATCGGCGGTCCGGGCAGTTTTGGAACAGGGGCCCAGAGCTCCGCTCAGGAGAGCGCTCCCGCGGGCGGGGTGTACCGGCGGCCGCTCGGGAACGACCCCGAGACGCTCGATCCGGCGCGGATAAGCGACACCTACGGGCGATCCGTCGCTCAGCAGATTTTCGACGGGCTGGTTCAATTCGACCAGACTCTCGCGATCAAGCCCGGGCTGGCGGAGTTCTGGCGAGCCTCGCGGGACGGGCTTGCGTGGACATTCGAGCTCCGCAAGGGCGTGAAGTTTCATCACGGACGCGAGGTCACCGCGGACGACGTCGTCTACTCGCTCATGCGTATCCTCGACCCGAAGACGCGGTCGGGCGCCGCCGAGCTGTTCCTGGGTGTCAAGGGTGGGCGCGAGTTCAGAGAAGGGCGATCCAGGGCGGTGTCAGGCCTCGCCGTGCTCGATCGTCACACGGTGCAGGTGACGCTCAGCGAGGCCTACGCGCCGTTCGTCGCGGTCGTCGCCGTCGGGCACGCCAAGATCGTGCCGAAAGACGTGGTCGAGGCTCAGGGCGAGGCCTTCGGTTCCCATCCCATCGGCACCGGACCGTTCCGGTTCCTCCGCTGGGGGCGGGGCCAGGAGATCGTCCTCGGCGCAAACGCCGAGTACTTCGACGGGCCGCCGAAGCTCTCGCGCTTGACGTACCGGATCTTTCCAGGCGATCAGCGCGATGCCATGCATGACGAGTTTCTGAAAGGAAATCTCGAAGACGCACCGGTGCCGGCGTTGGCCGATCGCCGCGCCCTGGCCGTAGGGCGTCGCCATTTCTATGTCAAGCGCCCGGCGATGAGCGTGCGCTTCTATGGACTCAACACTCGGACGAAACCGCTGAGCGACCGGCGGGTGCGCCAGGCCATCGTCCACGCCATCGACCGGGAGGCGATCGTCCAGGATGTCTACGCCGGCCAGTACACGTTCGCGCGCGGGGTGCTCCCGCCGGGGACCCTGGGCTTCAATCCGAGACTCGGCGGTTACGCCTATGACCCTCAGCGTGCGCGCGAGTTGCTCGCGGAGGCGGGCTACCCAGGCGGCCGCGGCCTTCCACGGCTTGTCATCTGGTCGAGCGTGAAGCGGGACGACATCGTGCGCGAGCACGATCAGATCAAGAAGTGGCTCGCGGCGATTGGCATCACGGCGGAGGTCCACTACCTCACCAACTGGCCTACGTTCTCGAAGTCCCTCGACGAGGGCAAGCTGCCGGTCTTCCTCTACGCCTGGCATGCGGACGTTCCCGATCCGGACGACTTCCTCACAAAGCTCTTCCATTCGGGAAGCTCGCGCAACTTCTTCGGATACGCGAACGCCGTCGTCGACGACCTCCTGGCGAGCGCCCGCACCGCCAGTGACCCGCAACGGCGAGTCGAGCTGTATCGGCGGGCGGAGCAACTCATCCTCGAGGACGCGCCAGTCGTCCCGGTCTTCCACCACACCTACGAGCGGCTCTTCCAGCCGTACGTGAGGAGCGTCGAGGTGAACGGGCTCGGCGATCCCTACATTCCGTTCCGGAAAATCTGGCTCGAGCGAGCCCGATGAGACCCCGCTCGCTCCGCGCAAAGCTCCTGCTGGGCACGTTCCTCGTGATCGTCCTCGTCATGGCGGCCGTCGTCGTCGTCGTCGAGCACACGCTGCGGGTGACGATTATCGTCGAGGTCCAGCGACGGGGTGAGGCGCTGGCGCGGAACCTTGCCGCGATCTCGTACGGCCCCCTCCTCCTCTACAACTTCACGGCGCTGGAGCAGAACGTCGTGCGGGCAGTCGCCGAGCACGACGTCGTCTACGCCGTTGTGCTCGACGCCGACGGCAAGGTGGCGGCGCACAGCCGGTATCCCGAGCGGGTTGGGCTGCTGCTGCGGGGCGCCGTACCGGAGCAGGCGGCAAGCGCGACCGAGCCCCTGACCCAAGAGATGGTCACGGGTGCGGGCGAGGCCGTGTACGACTTCGCTGTTCCCGTGCTCGTTGACGGTCGCAAATGGGGCACTGCGCGGCTCGGCCTCTCCAAGCGCCGGATGGCGGCCGAGATCCGACGGACGCGACTCGAGTTGGGGGCCCTGACGTTCGTGACGCTCTTGCTGGGAGGCGTGACGGCGGCGCTGGTGGCCCGGCGGGTCGCCCGGCCGGTCCAGCAACTCGCCGAGGGAGCGGCCGCGATCTCGCGCGGTGAGCTGAACCAGCGGATCGAGCCCTCGACCACCGACGAGATCGGGCGCCTCGCCGCCGCCTTCAACCACATGGCGACGCAGCTGCTTCAGCAGCGGACTGCGCTCGAGGAGGCGCACACCGGGCTCCGGCGGCAGTTCGAGGAGCTGGCTGATCTCAAGGGCTACACCGACAACATCCTCGGGTCGCTCACGAGCGGCATCGTGACGATCGACCTCGACGGCCGCATCGTCACGCTCAATCCGGCCGCGGAGCTGCTCACCGGGTTCTTCCGCGGCGAGGCCGCGGGGCGGTACTGCACCGAGCTCTTCGCCCACACGCCCGAGCTCAGCGACCTCCTCACGGAGACGCTCGCGAGTCGCGCGCCGATCGCGAGCATTCCGCTCACGCTCCGGCGCCGGAACGGCAGCGCGCTCCCGATCGAGTTCAGCACGGCGCCGCTCAAGGGTGGCGAGGGCAAGGACCTCGGCGTCATCGGCGTGTTCCGTGACGTGACGCTCCTGCGCCAGCTCGAGCATGACCTGCAACGGTCCGACCGGCTGGCCGCGCTTGGCACGCTTGCCGCGGGGCTCGCGCACGAGATCAAGAATCCGCTGACCTCGCTGCTCACCTTCAGCCGGCACCTCGAGCGGAAGTTCGACGACCCGAATTTCCGCGAGCGATTCGGGAGCGTCGTGCCACGTGAGCTGGAACGGATCAACGGCATCGTCGAGCGTCTGCTCGAGCTGGCGCGTCCCGCTCGGATGAGCTTCACGCTCGTGCGGCTTCCGGAGCTCCTCGAGCGCGCCGTCGACCTCTACACCGACCAGCTCGACGACAAGCGGATCGAGGTGGCGCGCGAGTACGCACGCGACGTGCCGCCCATCCAGGCGGACAAGGATGCCCTCTACCGCGTGTTCGTCAATCTGGTGGCCAATTCACTCGACGCCATGCCGCGCGGTGGCCGGCTCACGCTGCGCGCCGGCTGGGCGGTCAGCGGGGACGCGCTGCCGTCCGCGCGTCGGCGGCCCGCCAATCGGGCGAGGGTGGAGGTCGAGGACACGGGGATCGGGATCGAACCGTCGGAGACCGACCGGATCTTCAACCCCTTCTACACGACGCGGGACAGCGGGACAGGGCTCGGCCTCGCCCTCGCGCACAAGATTGTCCAGGACCATGGTGGGAGGATCAGCTTCACCAGCGCGCCCCGCCG
>QHSV01000177.1 GCA_003221655.1 Candidatus Rokuibacteriota bacterium | reverse complement strand
GGCGCTCCTCGACGCGGACCTCGACTGGGATCCCGTGGCGCTGTCGGCGCGCGCCGAGAAGACGCCCAGGGGCTGGGCGCTCTCCGGGACAAAGCGCTTCGTCCCCTGGGCCCACGTCGCCAACGTGCTGCTGATTCCCGCGCGCGCGCCGGAGGGGCCGACCCTGTTCCTCGTCGATCCTTCGGCGTCGGGCCTCACCCTCTCCCCGGTGCAGGGCATGGATCTCGCGACGCGCTGGGTGCAGATCGACATGGACAAGGTGCCCGCGGCGGTGGACGCCGTGCTCGGGACCGCCGGGCAGGCCGGGCCGCTGCTCGCGAGCCTGGTGCGCCGCGGCGCCGTTGGCGCGGCGGCGGAGATGCTGGGGGCCGCGCGCCGGTGCCTGGACATGGCGGTCGGCTACGCCAAGGTGCGCGAGCAGTTCGGCCAGCCGATCGGCTCGTTCCAGGCGATCCGCCACAAGTGCGCGGAGATGCTCCTCGAGGTCGAGAACTCGCACTCGGCCGTCTACTACGCCGCCTGGGCGCTCGACGCGAAGGCCGAGGACGGCGAGCTCGCCGCCTCGGTCGCGAAGGCGTACGTCGGGGACGCCGCGCGCAAGGTGTGTGGCGAGGCGATCCAGGTGCACGGGGGTATCGGCTTCACGTGGGAGTACGACCTGCACATCTACATGAAGCGCGCGAAGGCGCTCGAGCCGATGTACGGCGACGCCGACTACCACCGCGAGCAGATCGTCCGGCGCGTCGCGAGGTAGCCGGAGACTCGCGCGAGCCCGTGCCCGCACCCCCACCCCCGCTCGACGGCGTCCGCGTCGTCGATCTCACGAGCTACATCGCCGGCTCGTACGCCGCCATGCAGCTCGCCGACCTCGGCGCGGCGGTCATCAAGGTCGAGGCGCTCGAGGGCGACTCGTTCCGTGAGCTGCCCGGCTTCTTCGGCTGGAACCGGGGGAAGCGCTCGCTCGCCGTGAATCTCAAGACACCCGAGGGACGCGAGATCGTCCACAAGCTCGCCGAGCGCTCCGACGTCGTCATGGAGAACATGCGCCCGGGCGTCGCCGAGCGTCTCGGCGTCGGCTACGAGCGGCTCAGCGCGATCAACCCTTGCCTCATTTACTCCTCGGTCACGGCTTTCGGCTCGACCGGGCCCGACGCCGACCGTCCTGGCTTCGATCCGATCTTCCAGGCGCTGGGCGGCCTGATGACGCTCCAGGGCTTTGGCGGACCGCCCCAGTACCAGCGAACCGCGCCGACCGACTACTTCACGGCGGCGCTCGCCACCCAGGGGATCCTCGCGGCGCTCTTCACGCGCGAGCGCACGGGCCGGGGCCAGCGCGTCGAGACGTCACTGCTGCGGGGCGTACTGGCGTTGCAGGCGGGCGTGGCCATCGAGTATCCGAGCAAGCCGACGCTGATCCGCGACAACCCGACCTACCGCCTCTACCAGGCGGGCGACGGCGCCTGGTTCTTTCTCGCGGTCGGCAACCAGGCCTTCTGGGTGAAGCTCTGCAAGGCGCTCGAGCTCGAGCACCTCGCCGACGATCCACGTTTCGCCTCGTGGCTCGCGAGACTCGAGAACAACCAGTCACTCCTGCCCCTCCTAGACGCCAAGTTCAAGTCGCAGCCGCGCAGCCGCTGGCTCGAGGTGCTCGCGACTCACGACATTCCGGCGGCGCCGGTCCAGACGGTGGCGGAGTTCATGCGGCACCCGGCCGTCCAGCACCACGACATGGTCCACGAGTACGAGCATCCGGAGGTCGGACGCCTGCGCATGATGGGACAGCCGATTGCCTTCGCCGGAACGCCCACGCGCGACCCGGGACCGCCGCCGACGCTCGGCCAGCACACCGACGCCGTGCTGCGGGAGCTCGGCTACAGCGACGAGGAGATCACCGGGCTCGTCGCGCGCGGCGTCTGTCGCCGACCACCCCAGACCTGAGCCGACCGGGAGGCACGCGATCGATGGCGTACGAGGCGATCCGCTACGAGCTGGCCGACGCAGTCGCGACGATCACCCTCAACCGCCCCGAGGTCCACAACGCCATGAACGAGCGCATGCGCGAAGAGCTGACGCGCTGCTTCGGCGATCTCGCTCAGAACGCTGAGGCACGCGTCGTCGTCGTGACGGGCGCCGGCGACCGGGCCTTCTCCGCCGGCGCCGACATCCGCGAGTTCGTCGCGCCCCAGGTGCCCGTCCAGTTCCGAGCGCAGCGCCAGCGCGTCGACTTCCGTGCCGCGATGGACCGCTGCGGCCAGCCGATCATCGCCGCGGTCCGCGGCTTCGCGCTCGGGGGCGGCCTCGAGTTCGCCCTGGCGTGCGACATCCGGATCGCGAGCGAGGACGCCCAGCTCGGCCTCACCGAGGTGAACCTCGCCATCATTCCCGGTGGCGGCGGGACGCAGCGTCTGCCCCGGCTCGTGGGCCGCGGCAAAGCCCTCGAAATGATCCTGACCGGGGCGCGCATCGACGCCCGTGAGGCGCTCAGGATCGGGCTCGTCGAGCGCGTGGTCCCCGCGACCGAGGTCCTGTCCGCGTCGCTCGCACTCGCCCGGACGCTCGCCGAGCGGGCGCCGGTGGCGCTCCGCTATGCGAAGGAGGCGGTCGTGAAGGGGCTCGAGCTGCCGCTGGCCGAAGGGGTCAGGCTCGAGAACGATCTGGCGACGCTGCTCCGCACGACCGAGGATCGCATCGAGGGCGCGAAGGCGTTTCTCGAGAAGCGAAAGCCCCGCTTTACCGGCAAATAGAGCGGTGCCGTTCGCGTACTACGCGCGCCTCTCGCGCTCGCAGCAGGCCGTCTACCGAAAGAGCGACGCCATCGTCGAGATTCGCCTCGAGGACCCCGCGGCGCTCCATCCGAGCGTCGCGGCGCTCGAAGCCGCGCTCCGGACCGAGGAGCGGGCCGCCACCGAGCGGGCGAGCCGGGAGCTGGTCGCCGGGCTCGCGGACGCGATGGGGTTGCCCGCCGTGCGCGTCGAAGTGCTCGCCGCGCGGCCCCACTCGCACTGGGGCGAGCTCCACGGACTCTACACCCACGAGCGCGGCCGGCAGCCCAAGATCCAGCTCTGGATGCGCACCGCCAAGCAAAAGCGCGTCGTCGCGTTCCGGACGTACCTCCGGACACTGCTCCACGAGATCGGCCACCACGTCGATTACACCGGACTGCGGCTGGGCGAGTCGTATCATACGCAGGGGTTCTACAAGCGTGAGTCGAGCCTGTTCCGCCAGCTGGTGCACGACGCCGAAGGGAGAGCCACGATGCCGACCATGGAAGAGTACGCGAAGCTGCCGGTCGCGGAACGTATGAAGCGTCTGGCCCGCACCGCCGACGAGCTCGCCGCCGCGATCCGGGGCCGCGACGATGCGACGCTGTCGCGCCGCCCGGACGGCAAGAACTGGGCGGCGAAGGAAGCCGTCTGCCACCTGCGCGACGTCGAGGAGATGTTCATGGGCCGGTTCGGGCTGATCCTGGCGATGGACAACCCGAAGCTCGCATTCGATCCCACCACGCCGGATCGCTGGGCCGAGGAGCGTCAGTACCTCAGGAACGACGCGCCGCTGGCGCTGGCGGCCTTCCGCGCACGTCGCGACGAGTCGCTCGCGTTACTCCGCACTCTCACGCCCGAGCAGTGGAAGCGCGCCGGTGTCCACGCCACGCGCGGCCCCATCACGATCAACGACTTCGTCACGCTCATGGCGTGGCACGACGACAACCACCTCGATCAGCTCAAGCGCGCGCTCGAGGGCAGGGCTTGAGCTGATCCCGAGTCCCTTCGAGGACTACAACCCAATGGTGGTTCGGGCCGGATGCATCACGACGATCTCGTTGAGCACCCCGACGACCCCCGGGATCCGGCCCACGACGTCCGCCGCCAGGGTGCGCTCCTCATCCGCGCGGACCCCGCCCCTCAGCGACACGTGGCCATCCTTGCACGTCACTAAAAGGCTGCGCGCCCCCACCTGCGGATGCGCCATGAGGGCGGCCCGGGCGAGCGCAGCGAGGCTCAGGTCCACGACCTCCTTGCGGCCGGTTTCGATCGACTGGAAGCGCTCATCCCGCAGGGTCTCGCGGATGAGCGCGGCGCCCGTCTCGACGGTGAGATGCTCGGTGTTGAGCACGAGGTCGTAGAGCAACGGGTCGTCCACGTCGATCTGATAGAGGAACTTCACGCGGGCCGCCCGCTCGCGATCGCTATGCCGCACGTAATCGAAGCTCGCCTCGTGGGTCAACCCCTGCTGGTACTCGAGGCGTTGCGCGCGCGTGCCCTCAGGGGCCGTCGTACGCACGCGCACCACGTGCGAGATCTGGCGCAGCACGATCGTGGACGAGCGCCCGGCCAGCACGACGTTGTCGCGCGCGGCCATCTCGAGCATGATCGCCTCGATGTACGCCTTGTAGCGATGCTGCGAATCGCTGAAGCGCTCCCAGAGCGTGGGCTTCTCCTCGACGCTGTGGCGCAGGTCCATCACGTCCTCACCGAACTGCGCTGAAGCCTTCGCGATGATCTCCCGGTCGGCGAACTCCCAGCCGAGGCTCTCGGCCAACTTGCGTCCGATCTCGATGCCGAGGCTGCCCGCGGTCTCGGAAATGGCCACGATGCTCATCGCCCACCTCCCGTCACGAGTGAACGCCCGAAACATACATGGCCCCCGCGAGCCGCCGAGTGGCCGACGAGGGCAGCGAAGAGTCGTCCAGACGACTGAACCAGGGGCATGCTCCTAGAGCGGGCTCTGAATCGGCGATCCAGCGCGCAGTCTAGGCCTCGCCGAAATGGCTGTCAAGGCGACGCCCCCGCTAGCCGGGGCCTTTCGGGCTTCGGGTCCAGCCGTTCGCGCGGGGCGGAGCCTGCCGGCCGGGCGTTACTCCGGCGGCTATCCGCGGCGCTGGCACGGGGGCCAACATCCCCGCCTTTCGGCGCTGGCCGCAACGCCGCCGCTTCACCCGCCGCCTCGGGGGCGGCGCGGCAGGCCCCCCTAAGAAGTACTACCGAGCGGCCCGGAGAGGAAGTCCCGGAGACGCCGCCTGACCTCCGGCGGCATCTCGACCCGATTGACCTTCGCCGCCAGCTCCGCCGTCCTCTTGTAGGTAGCGAGGTAGGCGCGGCACGGCGCGCATTCGCGCAGATGCGCCTCTAACTTCTCGAGCTCGGCCGGCGACAGGGTCGACTCGAGGTAGTCGGCGAGGACCTCGATGGCTTCGCGGCAAGTCATGCGTATCCGCTCATCGCTCGCCGCTCTGCTGGAGCAGTTTGGCCACGAGCCCCGTCCAGCCCGTCTGGTGGCTCGCGCCGATGCCGGCGCCGTTGTCGCCGTGGAAGTACTCGTAGAAGAGGAGCAGCTCGCGCCAGTGGGGATCGCGCTGGAACTTTTCAGCGCCGCCGTAGACCGGCCGGCGGCCATCCACGTCGCGCAGGAAGATACGCGTGAGCCGCCGTGACAGCTCCGCGGCGACCTGCCAGAGGTTGAGCGCGGTCTCCGAGCCCGTCGGGCATGGGACCTTGAGCGTGTCGCCGTAGAAGTAGTGGAACTTCTGGAGCGACTCGATCAGCAAGTAATTCACCGGGAACCAGACCGGACCGCGCCAGTTCGAATTGCCGCCGAAGAGTCCGCTGGAGGACTCCGCCGGCTCGTAGTCGACGCGATGCTCCATCCCGTCGAGACGGAGCGAGTAGGGATGATCCTGGTGGTAGCGCGACACCGCGCGGACTCCGTACGGCGAGAGAAACTCCGCCTCGTCCAGCATGAACCCCAGGACGCGCGGGAGCTGCTCGCGCCCGACGATCGCCAGGAGCCGGCGCATCCCGATGCCGGGCTTGGACACCATCTCGACGTGATCTCGAAACTCCGGGTGGTTGTCGATGAACCACTGCATCCGCCGCTTGAAGCCCGGGAGTTTATCCACGACCTCGGGGTCGAGCGTCTCCACCGCGAAGAGCGGGATCAGCCCGACCATCGAGCGCACTTTCATCGGGTGCGCCGTCCCGTTGCCGTGGAGCACGTCGTAGTAGAACCCGTCCGCCTCGTCCCAGAGGTTGATGCCTTCGCCCGGGTTGTCTACAGCGTGCGCGATGTAGACGAAGTGCTCGAAGAACTTCGACGCGACGTCCTCGTAGGCCGGATCCTGCTTCGCCAGCTCGAGCGCCATCGCGAGCATGTTGAGACAGTACATCCCCATCCAGGAGGTGCCGTCCGACTGCTCGATGTGGCCGCCCGTCGGCAAGGGCGCCGACCGGTCGAAGACGCCGATGTTGTCGAGGCCGAGGAAGCCGCCTTGGAAGATGTTCTTACCCTCGGCGTCCTTCCGATTCACCCACCAGGTGAAGTTCAGCAGGAGCTTGTGGAAGACCCTCTCCAGAAACTCGCGGTCGCCCTTGCCCCTCAGTCGTCGCTCGATGCGGTAGACGCGCAGCGCCGCCCACGCGTGGACCGGGGGGTTCACGTCCCCCAGAGCCCGCTCGTATGCCGGAATCTGCCGGTTCGGGTGCATGTACCACTCGCGCAGGAGGAGGATGAGCGGCGCCTTGGCGAAGTCGGGGTCGACGAGCGCCAGCGGGATCGTGTGAAACGCGAGATCACACGCCGCATACCACGGGTACTCCCACTTGTCCGGCATCGAGATCACGTCTTCGTTGTAGAGATGCTGCCACTCGTGGTTCCGGCCCTTCGACCGCCCTGGCGGGGGCGGCGGGCCCGCGGGGTCGCCTTCGAGCCAGCGCCGGACGTCGTAGTGATAGAACTGCTTGGACCAGAGGAGCCCGGCGAACGCCTGCCGCATCACGCTCTTGGCGTCGTCAGAGAGCCCCTTCGGGACGACCGTCTGGTAGAACTCGTCGGCCTCTCGCGCCCGCTGACCGAGGACAGTTTCGAAGTCCTTGCCGAACGGGCCGACCGGAAGCGGCGTATTGGAGAGCCTGAGCCGCGTGACGACGCTTTGGCCGGGCTCAAGCGTAGGCCGATAGTACGCGGCGGCCTTCGTGCCCCGCCGCTCGGGGTTGACGGCGTCCTTGCTCCCTTCGACAACGTAGGCGTTGATCGAGTCCTTCACGTACGGGCGCGCGTTCGGCACGTCGAAGAGACGCGCAGTATTGGTGTCGTTCTCGGTGAACAGGAGGTCCGGCCCGCCCTCGCAGTAGAGCCACCGCGCGCCGAGCGACGGGTGCTCCGCCTCGATCACCGCGTGGCGGCTGTCCCGGCCGGCGCGCAACGTGGGCCGCTCGGGGCCCCCGGTGTCCCATGACCACGTGTTGCGGTACCAGAGAGTCGGCAGCAGGTGGAGCTCGGCCGCCTCGGGGCCGCGGTTCGTCGCGGTGATGCGAACGAGGACGTCATCGGGCGCCGCCTTCCCGTACTCGACGACCACGTCGAAGTATCGGTCTCCGTCGAAGACGCCGGTGTCGATCAGCTCGAACTCCGGCGCTCGACGGTCGCGCCGCCGGTTCTCCTGCACGAGGCGTTCGTAGGGAAACGCCGCCTGGGGGTACTTGTAGAGGTACTTCATGTAGGAGTGGGTGGGGGTCGAATCGAGGTAGAAGTAGTACTCCTTCACGTCCTCGCCGTGATTCCCCTCGCTGCCGGTGAGCCCGAAGAGGCGCTCCTTGAGGATCGGATCGCGACCGTTCCAGAGCGCCAGGGCCAGGCAGAGCCGTCCGTGGTTGTCGGTGATCCCCGCGATCCCGTCCTCGCCCCACCGGTACGCCCTCGAACGGGCGTGGTCGTGGGGGAAGGAGTCCCAGGCCGTCCCATTTGGGCTGTAGTCCTCGCGGACGGTCCCCCACTGGCGCTCCGCCAGGTACGGCCCCCACCGCTTCCAGTGGGCCGTGCGGTCCTGGGCTTCGTGGAGTCTCAGCTCTTCCCGGGTCATGGTTTTTCGTGTGCTCAAAGCTTAGACACGCGACAGGGGCCGAGAGGAGCGGCCGGGAGGGCTCTACCGTGGGGCCCGGGCACGGCGAGCCCCCGTGGCGGTCCTGGACAGGAGCGATCTGGCGATAGCGGCCGCGCCGAGGAGGGCCGCGCGAGGCTCGAGTACGAGGTGCACGGGAATCGTGGCCATCAGATCGGCAAACCGGCCCTTGTCGCGGAAAGCTAAGACGAACGTTCCGTCCTCGAGCTTCGCCCTGATCTTCGGCGCGATGCCACCGCCGACGAAGACCCCTCCGACCGCGAGCGCCTTGAGCGCGAGATTGCCGGCTTCCGCGCCATAGATCGACACGAACATGTCGAGCGCCTGGACGGCACGTCGATCACCCCGGTCGAGAGCTGCCTCGGCGACCACCGCGCTCGGATCGCCGCTCTCCATGCGCGTGCGGAGCCACTCGGGCTCCGACGACCCGTCGCCCGCCAGGAGAAACCGGTAGACGTTGTGGAGCCCGGGTCCAGAGACTACACGCTCGTAGCTGACGCGCTCGAACTCACGGCGCAGGAACCGGAAGAGCTCCATCTCGAGATCGGTACGCGGCGCGAAATCGGCGTGGCCTCCTTCGGAGCCGACCACGCGGTGCCGCCGGCCGTCCCAGATGAGAAGGACTTCGCCGAGCCCCGTGCCCGCCGCGATCAGCACCATGTTCCCCGGGCGCAGCGCGCCGGTCTGGAGCGGGACCAGCGCCGACGGCGAAAGCCCGAGGATCCCGTAGCCGGTCGCCTCCAGATCGTTCACGAGCTTCATCCGCTTGGTCGAGACGCTCACGGCGAGCGCCGCTTCGTCGATCACCCACGGAAGGTTCGTCGCCGTGCACCGCCCGTCGATTACCGGGCCGGCCACGCCGACGCACGCCGCGTCCACCGCGACTCGCGGGCCGTCGGAGAGAAACTGCCCGATTGCGTCCTCGAGGGCCGCGAATCCGTGGCTCGGCAGGACCCCTTCACGGACGAGCGCCAGCGCGCGGCGCCCCACGTCGAAGAGCGCCAGCGCCGTCTTCGTTCCACCGACGTCGCCCGCGAGGATCACCCCGCCGGCTGCTCGACGTGGCCGCCGAACTTCTGCCGCATGGCGGAGAGCACCTTTTCGGCGAAGGTGTGGTCCTGGCGCGAGCGAAAGCGCGCGTAGAGGGAGGCCGAGAGCACGTCGGCCGGCACGCCCTCTTCGACGGCCGCCAT
Source organism: Candidatus Rokuibacteriota bacterium (assembly GCA_003221655.1). Classification (GTDB taxonomy): domain Bacteria; phylum Methylomirabilota; class Methylomirabilia; order Rokubacteriales; family CSP1-6; genus AR31. Next base: position 1,064 of record QHSV01000177.1, on the reverse strand, counting down.
GACCGTCCACCGGCCCTCTCCCGAGTCGGCGACGACGCCCGTGTAGTTGGACAGGGTTGGATTCTCCGCAAGGGCCTGCGCCGTCAGGTCGAGGAGCCAGGAGCTCACCACGGAGCCGCGCCGCCAGACTTCGGTGATATCCGGGAGACTCAGCTCATACCGCAGGTCGGGCTCGAGAGCCTTCCCGTTGGCATTTTTTAGAATATCGAGCCCCTCGGCGTAGGCCTGCATCAGTCCGTACTCGATGCCGTTGTGGATCATCTTTACGAAGTGGCCGGCGCCCGACGGACCGCAGTGGTAATATCCCTGCTCGGCCGTCCCCCCCATCGTCTCGCGTCCCGGCGTGCGCGGGATGCTTCCACTGCCCGGGGCGAGCGTCTTGAAGATCGGTTCGAGTCGCGCGACGACGTCGCGCTCGCCGCCGATCATCAGACAGTAGCCCCGCTCGAGCCCCCAGACACCTCCACTCGTCCCGACGTCGACGTAGTGGATCTGCTTCACTCGCAGCATCTTCATCCGGCGCACGTCGTCCTTGTAGAACGAGTTGCCGCCGTCCACGATCGTGTCGCCCGGCGCCATGCGCTTGGCCAGATCCGTCACGACCTGCTCGGTGGCCGCGCCGGCGGGCACCATCACCCACGCCACGCGCGGTGGCCGGAGCGCCAGGACGAAGTCGTCGAGCGCCGTCGTACCGGTCGCGCCTTCGCTCGCGATCGCCTTGACGCCCGCCGGGTCCGACGCGTACCCGACGATCTCGTGGCCGCCTCGAATCAGGCGGCGCGCCATGTTGGCGCCCATCCGGCCCAGCCCCACCATCCCGACCTGCATGGAGTCCTCCTCACGCCTCGAGGGCCCGGCCCAGCAGGGCCAGCCCGGCTTTCACGTCGCTCCCGAGATGCACGCGCAGCGCCCGGCGCCCGCGCTCCTGGAGGACGCGGAAGTCGCCGAGGGCCTGCGCCGCCTTCACCACACCGAAGGAATATCGCCGTCCCGGCACCGGGAGATCATCCGGGTCGTCACAGATGATCTGGATGAACACGCCGGAATTCGGTCCGCCCTTGTAC
>QHSV01000416.1 GCA_003221655.1 Candidatus Rokuibacteriota bacterium | reverse complement strand
TGGGAGCGCCACGTCCCATACGACGAGCAGTACCACCTGGCGACGATGACGCGGCAGCAGTTGCGGCTGCGTCAGAAAAAACTCGCTTGACATGAACCAGAGAAAGTCTTCGCGGTCTTGAGATTGATCACCAACTCAAACTTCGTGGGCTGTTCCACAGGGAGATCGGTGGGCTTCGTCCCCTTGAGGACTTTGTCGGCATGGGCAGCCAAACGCTTGAACACGTCGCGATAGTCGGGTCCATAAGATATGAGGCCGCCGACCTCGACGAACTCCCGGTTCTCATAGACGGCGGGCATTCGATGTCTCGCCGCCAGGCTCACGATGCGCTCGCGCTGGGAGTTGAAGAAGGCGGAGGAGAGAGGCACGATGGCTCCGACACGCTCGCGCGCCGCCGTCTGGAACGCCCGCTCAATGTCGTCAGCGCTTCCGGCGTCGAGAGTTACCGTCTGGAGTCCGAGCGAACGCGCCGCCGACTCCGCCGCCACCGGCTGGGTGCGCGTCGAGCCGGGATCGAAGAGCATCGCAATGCGGGACGCCTTCGGGAAGGTTTCCCGGACGAGCTCGATCCACTTCGCGCTGATCTCCGGGTTTAGCAACGCGAGGCCGGTCATGTTGCCTCCGGGGCGGGCGAGGCTGGCGACAAAGTGGTCGCCAACCGGGTCGCCTGTTACGAAGACAATGGGAACCGACACCGACACCTTCTGCGCCGCCCTCACCGCGGCGCTGCCAGACGCCACGATCAGGTCGACCTTGAGGCGGGTCAGCTCCTCGGCGAGCTCTGGCAGCCGCTCGGGCCTGCCGTACCGCTGCTCGATCACGACGTTCTGGCCTTCTACGTAGCCGAGTTCGCGCATGCCCTCCCGGAAGTTCACGATTAAGGCGAGCGGTCCCGTCGTCATCCAGCCAATGCGGTACACCTTCCCCGCCTGCTGCGCATTGACGGCGAGCGGGGCAAGAGTGAGGCTGAGAATGACTGCGAGCCTGATCAGCCGCATCCTGCCGGGGAGTCTAGCTGAATGCCACCACGCGCACCAGCACGCGCCGCACGCGCGCGCTCAGAAAATCCCGTCAGCCCGTCTGCCCGTCATCCGCGCTCATGCGGCGGGTTCGAGCGTTACGCGGTAGCCCTGGCGCTCGAGGAGCTGGATCGCGCGACGCGTGACGCGTTGGCCGTGCTGCCGATCGTAATAATCGGCACCAAGCTCTCGATAGACCGCGTGATCCGCGAGGACATGGTACGCCGCGCGTAAGAGAGCACGGGTGACCGCCACGCGGCTTTCTTGGGACCGCGGTGCCGGAGCACCCTTCGGAATCGCGCCGGCTTCAGATCCGCGAGTTCCTTCAGCCCGGAGAAGATCAGGTCGTCGCCGGCTGGAACTCGAGGGTGTCCCGTCCGCCTGTTCCCGCACCTGCGTCCGGAAGTCTCGAGGTGGATACCGCGTCAGGTCGCCGGCATCGACACCGCCTCTTCCACAGGCGATTCACGCAGAGCCAGGGGAACATCTGCGGCCGTCTCAGCCTCTTCGGCATGGCGCGCGGCGGATACCAGGACCTGGTCCGGCGTGCGGAAGAGGATGCCGACACAGAAGACTACGAGCGCGCCGATCATCGCCCACCAGGTGAAGGAGACTTCGGGAATCGCAGCAGGTTGCTCGAACGTCCAGGAGATCCCGAACAGGGGTGCCACCGCGTTCAGGATGAGAATGTTCAGCTTGCCGACGACCACAGTCACGAGAAGCCCGGCGGAAATAGCGATCATGTTTCCAAGGTCGGACCCTCGCCGTTCGGTGAACATACCGATGAGGAACACACCGAGCATGGGGCCCAAAATGAATCCGGCGATTCCGAGTACGACTGGGATGATTCTCAGATCTGGATTCGTCACCTTGGCATAGGCGAATCCGCCGGCGATGACGATCATGAGCATGGCGAAGAAGACCGTGAACCAGCGTGCGGCCTGGACATAGTGGGTCTCGCTCTTGCCGCGAACCCATCGGATGTACCAGTCATTCGTGGCGCCCGTCGCCAGGGCATTGAGAGCCGCCGAGAAGGAGCCCATCGCGGTGGCAAAGATGCCAGCCAGCACCAGACCACGAACGCCCACGGGCATGACGTTGAGGATATACGAGCCAAAGACATCCGGAGTGGCGGCTGGCTGGTAGGTGGGGTCCTTCTGGTAATAGGCGAAGAGCAGGATTCCGATGAAGACGAAGGCCGAGGCGATCGGCAGGTCCATGAAGGCCGCCGTGATCAGGCTGCGGCGCGCCTTCTGGTGCGTCTCGGCGGTCAGCATCCGCTGAACCATGTCCTGATCGGTGCCGAAGGCGGCCATATTGCCCAGCGTCGCCCCGATAAGCGCGGAAAAGAGGGTGTAGTCGCTCGCCAGGATCAACTTGACGTAGTCCCATAGGCCCATCGCCACAAGATGGTGGCGCTCCTGCCACCGCGTCACGACGCTCGATTCGAACCCGTGGAGGAAGTAGCCTTCGTGTGTCGTCAATTGCGGGACGGCTCGGATGACCTCATGCAGTCCGCCGATGTGACTGAGCAGGGTGGCAATGGCAATCAACGCTCCGCCGAACATCAGGCAGGCCTGAATCACGTCCGTCCAGATGACGGCCTTGATGCCGCCGATCGCCGTATAGAGGCAGGTCACGATGGTG
>QHSV01000415.1 GCA_003221655.1 Candidatus Rokuibacteriota bacterium | reverse complement strand
TGATGATCGAGATGCCCGCGGACTTCGCCGCCTGGGCGCCCGGTCGTGTGCACGTTGACGTACGTGGCTCCGGCGCGAATCGCGCGTACCACTTCGGCGAATTCGCCGCCGGCGACCCCCTGTGCAGCTTGAGCCACGACGTCGTCGGCCGTCAGCGTCCCCGCGATCGTGGCGGGTGCGGACGGGCAGGCTTGCGGCGTCGGCACCGTCGCCGGTGCGTTGCCGAGGTTCGTGCACAGGAAGAGGACGATTCCTCCGGTGATGGCGGGTCGACCTAGGTGGATGTGCGCCTGTGTCACCGTCGACTCGGTGTCCCGATAGCTCAATTCGTAGTCGATCCGCGTTCCCCCCGTGATCTTGGCCTTGAACTCCGCGCTTGCCGGTGTCGATAACGTCAAGGGCGTCTCTTCATACCCCGTCAAGTCGGTCTGGACCGTCTCCGCCGTGGCTCCCATCGGAGAACCGAGGATCACAAACAAGATCAAGGCCGCGCCCAATCGGCTCGTCGTGCTCCATGCCATGGTGACGTCTCCTTCAGGCTTCGAGGGACCAGTCATCGGTGTGTCGAGAGTTCACCGCGCCGGTACCAATCACCTCCCTCTGGGCTGGCTACGACGCGACAGCGAGTAAACGTATGAGCGGCCCGCAGGGTTCCCGGACGTCCCCTGGCTCTTCCAGACGTTCAGGCAGGTCGGCCGGCGCCGAACGGCGGCGCCGTGTATGATCCTGTCTTCAATGATTGGTCAGTCGCCGCGCCGTAAAGAGGACGAGCGCCTCATCGCCGGGCGCGGACGCTTCATCGACGACATCGTTCTTCCGGGCTCCCTCCATCTAGCCCTCGTGCGCTCGACCCACGCGCGGGCGCGGGTCATCGCGATCGATGCGACAGGGGCGCGGATGCTTCCGGGCGTGGCGGTCTTTCTCGCCGCAGACCTTCCCGAGCTGGCCGAGCCGCTGCCGGCGGCGCGCGCGGATCCGACGAACCCCTACGTCCGCCTGGACACGCCACGCCCGCAGCGCCCGCTCGCCCTCGGGGAAACCCGCTACGTCGGCGAGCCGATCGCCGCGGTCGTTGCGCCCGACCCATATCGCGCGGCCGATGCGGCCGAAATGGTTCGAATCGAGTACGCTCCGCTACCCGCCGTGGTCGACGCCGAGGCCGCGATGCGGACCGAGTCCCCGGCGGTGCACGAGGGCGCGAGCAACGTCGTCGGCCAGGTCAGCAAGGTCATCGGCGACGTCGACCGTGCGTTCGCCGAGGCCGACGTGATCGTCGATGATCATCCCGCGCACGGGCGCGTCTCGTCGATGGCGATCGAGACGCGCGGCCTGTGCGCCGAGTTCGATCCCGCCACGCGGAGCATGACCGTCTGGGCGCCGCACCAGGGGCCGTACAATCTACGCGCCGCGGTCGCCGCGCGGCTCGGGCTGCCCACCGAGAGCGTGCGCGTCATCGCGCCGGACACCGGCGGCGGGTTCGGCCCGAAGGAAGGCGTCTATCCGGAGGACGTGCTCGTTCCCCTCCTCGCGTATCGCCTCGGCCGGCCCGTCAAGTGGATCCAGACGCGCACCGAATTCATGTCGAGCACCCACCAGGCGCGTGAGCAGGCCCATCATGCCCGGCTCGCGGCAGCGCGCGACGGGCGCATCCTCGGTCTCGACGTGCGCATCGTGAAGGACGTCGGTGCCTATCATTGCTTCTCGGTGCACGAGCCGACGAACACGATCAACCACCTGCCTTCCCAGTACAAAGTTCCGGCCTTCCGCGCAGAGGGTTTCTCGGTGGTCACCAACAAGGCGCCGAGTGCGCCCTATCGCGGCGCCGGCCGTCCCGAAGCGGTCCTCGTCATCGAGCGACTGCTCGACCGGCTCGCGGCGAAGCTCGGCCTCGATCCCGCCGAGGTCCGGGCGAAGAATCTCATCGCGCCGGAGGAGATGCCGTATCGCCCGGGCCTCGTGTACCGCGACGGCGTTCCGGTGACCTACGACGGCGGCGACTATCCCCTCGAGCTCCGGCGCGCGCTCGACCTGCTCGACTACACCGGCTGGCGAAAGCGACAGGCGGATCTGCGCGCGGAGGGCCGGCGCGTCGGCCTCGGCATCGCGGCCTACCTCGAGGCGAGCGGCAGCGTCCGTCCCGGCGAATGGGCCACGGTGAAGGTCGATGAGCGCGGCCATGTCGAGGTGCTCATCGGCGTCTCGGGCTCGGGCCAGGGACACGAGACGGTGTTCGCCCAGGTGTGTGCCGACTACCTCGGCGCGGCCTTCGACGATATCCGCGTACGCGGCGGCGACACCACGCTGGTGCCCTATGGCTACGGAACCGGGGCCAGCCGCGTGGCCGTCAACACCGGAAACGCGGTGGCCGATGCCGCGACCGCCGTGAAGGTCAAGGCGTGCCGGGTCGCCGCGGGACTCCTGGAGGCCGCGCCGGCCGACGTGCGCATCGAGGATGGCCGCGCGTTCGTGGTCGGGGCACCGTCACGCGCGATTGCGCTGAGCCAGCTCGCCAGGGTGGCGCTGCGCGACCGAAACCTGGTCGAGCTCGGCGGTCCGGGGCTCTGGGCCACGAAGTTCTACTCGCCGCCGACCGTGACGTGGTCGAGCGGCGTCCACGCGGCGGTGGTGGAGGTCGACGCGGAAACGGGACGGGTCAGCGTCGTCCGCTACGTCATCGTGCACGACTGCGGCCGGCAGCTCCATCCCGTGATCGTCGACGGCCAGATCGTGGGCGGCTTCGCCCAGGGCCTGGGCGTCGCGCTCGGCGAGCACGTCGTGTACGGCGACGACGGCCAGCTTCTCACCAGCACGCTGATGGACTATCCCATGCCCCGAGCGGACGACATGCCGCCACTCGTCATGGAGCATCTGTACTTCGAGACCGATCACAATCCGCTCGGCGTCCGCGGGGTCGGCGAGGGCGCCACGGTGCCGCCTACGGCGGTGATCGCCAACGCGGTGGCCGACGCTTTCGAGGGACGGCTCGACATCCGGAGCCCGGTCTGCACGCCGCAACGG
>QHSV01000176.1 GCA_003221655.1 Candidatus Rokuibacteriota bacterium | reverse complement strand
CGGCGACGAGGGCATCCACGGCCGCGTCGGCGATCGTCACTGGAACCGCGTGCGCGACCTGATGGTCGAGAAGCTCCGGGAGAACGCCCCGCGCCAGGCGCTCGAGCGGGCGATCGGGGAGCTCGGCCAGGCGCTCGCCGAGCACTACCCGCGCCGGCCCGACGACCGCAACGAGCTGAGCGATGAGGTGAGCGTGTCGTGAGGCGAGGGTGTACTGTACGCGCATGATTTCACGCGTGGTCGCGGGCGTCCTCGTTGCGATCCTGGCGTTCCCGCTGACTGCCGGCGCGCAGGAGACATCCCCCGGCCGGGACGCGCTGCCCCTGGAGCTCAGACGCGGCGAGACGACGCTCCGGCGTCCCATCGTGCATCCCGCGCCGCAACGCGATGAGGCCGTGGGCGAGGCCGAGCGCCCGGCGGCCGAGTACGAGCGGACACAGCGCGGAGAAGCGCTGATGCGCGAGCCATCACGGCCCGCGGCGCGACGTCCGGATCTGGGATACGACGTCTACAGCGGCATCCAGCAGCGCAACATGCAGCGGCGATGACCCGCGACGACATTCCGACGCCGGCGCTGCTCCTCGACCTCGACCGCTTCGAGCGGAATCTCCGCCGCATGGCCGCGCACGCGCGCGCGGCCGGTAAGCACCTTCGACCGCACGCGAAGACGCACCGCTGTCCCGAGATCGCGCAGCGACAGGTGACCGCCGGGGCGCTCGGCGTCGCGTGCGCGAAGCTCGGTGAGGCGGAGGTGATGGCGCGCGCCGGAGTCCGTGGCCTCCTGATCACGACCGAAGTTGTCGCGCCCGCGGCGATCCGGCGGCTCATGCAGCTCGTCTCGGCGGCTCCCGACACGCTCCTCGTGGTCGACAACGCCGCGAACGTCGCGGACCTCGGGCGCGAGGCCGCCGCCGATGGCGTGGCACTCAACCTCCTGGTGGACGTCGACGTGGGCAACCGGCGCACCGGGATCGCCCCCGGAGAACCCGCGATGGCGCTCGCGCGCGCCGTGGCCGCGCAGCCGGCGCTCCGCTTCCGCGGGCTCCAGGGCTATGCGGGCCACTGCGCGCACGTCATCGGCTGGAGCGCGCGGCACGCGGCGTCGCGCGCGGCCCTGGCGCCCCTCATGGAGACGCGCACGATGATCGAGCGCGCCGGACTGCCGGTCGAGATCGTCGCGGGCGGCTCGACCGGCACCTGGGACATCGACATCGAGTTGCCGGGACTCACGGAGCTGCAGGCGGGCTCCTATTGCGTGATGGACCTCGACTACCGGCGCATCGGTGGACGCTCGGGCGAAACGCTCACCGACTTCGAGATGGCGCTCACGGTAATCACCACGGTCGTCAGCGTGCCGACGTCCGGGCGGGCGATGGTCGACGGCGGGCTCAAGGCTTTCTCGACCGACAAGCCGTTTCCCCCCGAGTCGGTGGAGCGCCCCGGCGTCGAGTACGGATTCGCGGGCGACGAGCACGGGCGACTGACGATCACCGATCACTCACGCGCGCCGCGGCTCGGCGAGCGCATCGAGTTCTTCCCGCCGCACTGCGACCCGACGATCAACCTCTACGACCGGATCTACGCGATGCGCGCGGACAAGGTCGAGGCCGTGTGGGAGATCGCCGCGCGCGGCCGATCCGACTGAGTTACATGGGGGGCTCCGGGCGCCCCCCAAGCCCCCCGTCGGCTTTGCCCATGAAAGGCCCTTATTGGGCAAAGCCCCCCCGTCGGATAGAGCGCCGTCCTCCTGCTCAGGTCGCCGGGCGATGGGCGATCAGGTAGCGGTGCTCTCCCTCGAGCACGACCTCGCCCCGCTGGTTTCGGAGCGCCACCTTGAGGACGAGCAGGCCCGCCGACCGCTTGCGCTCCAGGCCGACGACCTCGTGCTCGGGGTAGATCGTGTCGCCGATGAACACGGGTGCGCGGAAGCGCGTGGCCTGCTCGACGAACGCGACGATCGACTCTTCGACGAGCGGGGCGAGCGTGGAGGCGCCGACGGCGGTGAGGGACGCGAGCAGGAGGCCGTGCGCGAGACGCTTGCCGTAGCGCGTCTTCTTCCCGTACTCGTCGTCATAGTGGATCGGATGGTTGTCGCCGGTCATGCCCGCGAAGAACAGGAAGTGGGCGTCGGTCAGGGTCCGCGACGGGCTCTTGAACCGGTCCCCGACCTTGAAGTCCTCGAAATAGCGCTGGGTCACCAGGCGTTCCAGAACGCGTCTTGAACCGCCGCGGGCGTTTCCAGGGCGAAGAGCGCCTCTCGCAGCTTCGCCGCGCCGGAGAACCCGCGAGCGTACCAGGCAAGGTGCTTCTTGAGCTGCAGGAGCGCGGTCAGCCCCTGCAGGTGCGTCTCGATCAGGTGGCAGTGGCGCCGGATGATCCGGGCCCGCTCATGGCGCGACACCTCGGCGGCCTGGAAAACCCACGGGGCGCCGAGCGCGCCGCGGCCGATCATGACGGCGGCGCAGCCCGTGGCTCGCGTCATGGCCCATGCGTCCTCGGCGGACCGCACGTCGCCGTTGCCGACCACCGGGATCGCGACGGCGTCGACGACGCGCGCGATGATCTCCCAGGGCGCCACACCGCTGAACTGCTGCGAACGGGTCCGTGGATGGACCGTGATCGCGTCGACCCCCTCGCCCTCGGCGATCCGGGCGATCTCGACCGCGTTCACCGTCCGATCGTCCCAGCCGCCGCGAATCTTGATCGTGAGGTCCACGCCGATCGCCTTTCGCAGGGTGCGGAAGACGACGGCGGCGCCGAGCGGATCCCGCATCAACGCGGCCCCCTGGCCCTTGGCGACGATCTTCGCCACCGGGCAGCCCATGTTGAGGTCGATCGCGTCCGCCCCCGCGGCCTCGAGGTGCCGTGCGGCCTCGGCCAGGACGTCCGGATCGGCGCCCAGGAGCTGCATCGCGATCGGGTGCTCCTCGGGCAGGAACCGAGCGAGCTCTGACGTGCGAACGTTGCCCACCACGAGCGCGCGGGCGTCGATCTCCTCGCTCGTGAGCCGCCCGGCGCCACACCCCCGGGCGACGAGCCTGAACGGTGCATTGGTCACGGCTGCCATCGGCGCCAGGCGGAGATCGATCACGGAGTCCAGCATCTCAGATCCGGCCGCGGGGTGCAGGGCGGTCACTCCACCATCGCGATGGCGCGGACCGGACAGCCGTCCGCGCCTTCGAGCTTGAGCGGCAGCGCGACGAACCGGCAGCGCGGAGCGCCGATCTGGTCGAGGTTGGTCAGGTACTCGATCACCGTGATGCCGGCCGGGAAGAAGATCGCGTGCGTGGTGTACTCCTCCCGGGCGGGGCGCCGGCGCGGCTCGGCGATGGTGTCGCGGATGCAATGGTCCGGCGGATAGTCGTAGCCGACGGCCCTGGCCTGCCGGGCGACGAGCCACTCGCAGGCGCTCGGCCCCGTCCACGGTCCCTGTTTCCAGAACGGCTCGGTCTCGACGCTCACCCGCTTCGGCCAGTCCGTCCGCAGCAGCACGATGTCGCCGGCGCGCACGTGCTCGGCGCGGCGCTTGAGGTCCTCGGCGGTCACCTCGCCGTTGGCGCCGAGATGGGTGAGATCGACCACGGCCGCCTCGCCCACCCACTGGTCGACGGGCATCGCGGCCATGTCGCGCCCGTCGATCAGGTAGTGGAGCGGCGCGTCGACATGGGTGTAGGCGTGACAGCCGATCGTGAGCACGGTGCTCTGCAGGGGATGCCCCGAGGCGTGAGCGGCCACGAGCTGCGACGCGACCTTCCAGCGGAAGTGCGGCCGGATGGAAAAGCTCAGATCGACGATCCGCATCGCCGTCACCGGTCGGCGACGAGCACGGCGACGGGGAACCCGTAGCGGATCTGTCCGTTCTCGAGCCGGGTCTGGATGCCGAGGGCGTCGTCGGCGAGCGAGGCCCGGAAGAGGGCGCGGATCTTGTCGTCGTCGCCGGGGTTCGGGAACGACCGCGCGATCAGGGCTTCCAGCTCGCCTTCCAGCCGATACCACGTCACGCGTGGCTCGGACAGGCCAGCCTTGGCGTAGAGGGCCTTGTGCTCGTCGACCGGCATGGCGCGCGCGTGCGAGGGATCGCGGAGCCTCTCCATCCGGTTGAAGGCATCGGCGCGGTCTGGCGCCGGCGCGCTGTCGGCGACCATGACCCTGCCGCCGGGCGCGGCCACGCGCTTCATTTCCCGCAGGACCGCCAGCGGGTCGAGGAAGTGGTGGAAGGCGAAGCGGGAGGTGACGATCGTGAACGACGCGTCCGGGAACGGCAGCGGCAGCACGTCGCCGTGCTTCCAGGTGACGTTGGTCAGCCCCTGAGCGGCCTGGTTTTTCCGGGCCTGCTCCAGCATCGCCGGGGTCAGATCGATGCCGGTGGCGTGGCGCACCGTGCGGGCGAAGGCACAGACGACGAGGCCGCCGCCGCAGGCGACGTCGAGGACGGTGTCGTCGGGGCCGGCCCCGCTGAACTCCACGATGAGCCGTAACGCCGCTTCGTCCTTGATGGACGGCGCCGTGGTGAAGGGCACAGCCTGGCGCGTGAACTGATCCAGAATCGAGTCCTTGTGCGTGGTCATTCGCTCGCCTCGTCCGCGCGCGGCCGTCGCAGCGGCGCCGGGCGCGTCACAGGGTGTGCTTCACGAGCCGGCCGCCCTTCATGATGACCTTCAGGTTGTCCTGGGCCTGGAACACGCGCAGGTTCCTGAGCGGGTTACCGGCGACGACGATCAGATCCGCATATTTTCCCCCCTCGACGGTGCCGATCCGGTCCGACATCCGGAAGAGCGCGGCGTTCACCCGGGTCGCCGAGAGCAGCACCTCCATCGGCTTCATCACCTGGGCCTTCAGCTCGAACTCGACCGCGCGCTGCACCATCATGTCGCCCAGGAGATCGGAGCCGGAGCCGATCTGGCAGCCGGCCCGGTAGGCGTACGTCAGGCCCTGCACGGACTGCTCGCGGGCCTGATTGATCTTCTGGATCTGGTGGTCGCCGATGCCGTAGCGCTTGCCTTCCCGGTAGATCATCTCGTAGGTGATCATCGTGGGCACCAGGAACGCGCCGGCGTCCTTGATCGCCTTGGCGGCGGCCTCGCGGATCAGGTTGCCGTGCTCGATCGAGCGCACGCCCGCCTCGATGGCGTTTCGGACCGCCGAGTCCGAGTAGGCGTGGGCCAGGACGTACTTGCCGACCGCGCGCGCTTCCTCGACGGCCGCGCGCATCTCCCCGATCGTGAACTGGGTGGTGTCGAGCTCATCGGACGGTGACATGGCGCCGCCCGAGGCCATGATCTTGATCTGGTCGACGTCCCGCCGGAGCTGCTCGCGGACGGCCTTACGCACCTCGGCCTCGCCGTCGGCGATCGAGCCGACCATCCCGATGCAGCAGTCGATCGGCTCGATCCACTCGGCGCGCCGCCGCTTGTCGCCGTGGCCGCCGGTCTGGGAGATATAGCGGCCCGAGACGAGCATCCGCGGTCCCGGATAAATCCCCTCGCCGATGGCTTCACGGAATCCATAATCGGCGCCGCCCGCATCGCGAACCGTCGTGAATCCCTGCATGAGACATTCTTCGGCGCGCCGGAGGGCCTTGGCGGCCAGAAGGCTCGGCGGCAGATACCGGTGCTGGTCGGTGATGTTGCCCTCGACGGCGCAGATGTGCACGTGGGCATCGGTGAGTCCGGGCATGAGCGTCGCACCCTGGCAGTCGAGCGTCGTCAGCGGCCCCGGGAGCGGGCCGACCTTTCCCGTGGGGAGGACGTCCTTGATACGGTCGTCCTCGACCACGACCGCGGCGCCCTCGACCGGGTCGGCGCCCGTGCAGTCGATCAGGACCGTGTTGGTGAAGACGGTCAGGCTCATCGCGGCGTCACCTTCGCCTCGTACATCCGCACCTGCTCGTCGGCGCGCGGCGTCCACTCGACGTGGCTCGCCACGCCGTACAGGTCGTGCTGCTGCCAGAGGAAGACCCAGGGGGCTTCGTCGCGGACGAGCCGTTGCAGCTCCGCGTAGGCGTCGGCGCGGGCCTTGGGATCGAGGAGGGTCTGGGCGCGGGCGATCTTGTCGTCGATGGTCCGGTTGTGGCCGTAGGACGAGTAGGTCTGGTCCGCGAGGAAGAGCGGCTGCATCGTGCCCTGCCCGTGCAGCGCGGGGCCCCAGCCCAGGAAGAACATCTCGCCGGTGTTCCGGTTCTTGATCTTGTCGAGATGCGTGCCCCACTCGTTGACGACGACGTTGGCCTTGATCCCGAGGCGCTGGAGCTGTGCCGCCATGGCGAGCGACACGTCCTTGTCGAGCGGGTAGCGGCCCGCGGGCGTGTCGAGCGTGAGCTGGAGCTTGGTGGGGTCAACGCCGGCTTCACGGAAGAGCGCCTGAGCCCGCGCCACGTCGTGCTTGTAGCACTCGACCGGCGCGTAGTCGACGTTGGCGGGCGATAGTGGCCCACACATGCGGGTGGCCCGGCCCCTGAGCACTTGTTTGATCAGCTCATCGACGTCCACCGCGTGATTCATGGCCCGACGCACGCGAACGTCCTGCATCGGCCCGGGCTTGAGGTTCACGAGCGCCAGGTAATTGATGCGTGAGGACACCGTTGCGCGCAGCTTGGCGCGGCCGCTCCGCTCGACCGCCTCGACGAGGTGGGGCGGCACGTCCTTCATGACGTCGATCTCGCCCGAGAGCAGGGCGGCCAGCCGTGCGCTGAACTCGGGGATGAAGCGGAACGTCACGCGGCTCGCGTCGGCGGGGCCCTGCCAGTAGTCGGGGTTGCGCTCGAGGACGAGTCGCTCGTCGCGCTTCCACTCGACGAACTTGAATGGGCCGGTGCCGATGGGCTGCTGCGCAAGCTTCTCGGGCCCCAGCTCCCGGAGCGCCTTGGCCGGCATAATGAGGGAGTTCGTGAGGGACGCGCTGTCGATGAGATTCGGCCACGGCTGCTTCGTGAGGAATCGCACCGTATGGTCGTCGACGACCTGCACCTCCCTGACGAGGCCCCAGTACGCTGCAGCGGCGAAGTGGCTCTTGCTGGCCGGATCGAGCGCGTAGTCGATCGTGGCCTTGACCGACGGCGCGGTAAAGGCCTCGCCGTTGTGGAACTTGACGCCCTTGCGGAGCTTGAACTCCCAGGTCGTGTCATTGACGATCCGCCAGCTCTCGGCCAGCATCGGCTTGGGCTTGAAGGTCTTGGGATCACGATCGAGCAAGCGATCGTAGATGTGCTCGAGCATGTTGTTGGTCGTCCAGTCCACGATCGTCGCGGCGAGCAGCGTGCGCGGCTCGGCGCCCAGCGCGATCACGATCTCCTTGCCGCGCCCCTGCGCCTCGGCGGCGAGCGCGCACAGCAGGGACAGGCCAAGCGAGAGGGCGAGCAGCGCATGCACGCGACACATAAGGTCTCCCTTCAGTCGGTTCACTTCAACGGTCCGCTCAGTTCAGCTCGTCCAGCGTGAGCCGGAAGCTCGGGACGAACGTCTCCAGGAAGTAGCGGACCTCCGGAAGGTCGAGACCCTCGACGTTCGCGCGCAGGGCTTTCTCGGCCTGGGCGAACTCGGGGTTGCCGGCGCCGGTCTCCTCGAGGCACTTGAGGTAGGCGCAGAGCTTGTCGGCCGCCCTCACCAGCTCGCGGTGCGCGCGGTCGCGCGCCTCGGGTCTGAAGAAGGCCTCGTAGCCCGGCTTCAGCGGGTCGGGGATCAGCGCAAAGAGCTTCTCTTTCGACGCGGCCTCGATCGCGCGATACGCGCGCTCGATCTCGGGATTGAACTCCTTCACGGGCGAGGGAAGATCGCCGGTCAGGACCTCGCTCGTGTCGTGATAGAGCGCCAGCGTGGCGGCCCGTTCGGGGCTCACGTCACCGCCGAAGAGCCGGTTGCGGATCATCGCGAGCGCGTGGGCGATCTGCGCCACGCGCAGGCTGTGCTCCTGGATGTTTTCGGGATACGTGCTGTGCATCAGTCCCCAGCGACGGATGAACTTCATCCGCGACAGATAGGCGAAGAAGTGACTGGTGGCCATACCCCGGCGTCGAGCCGTTCAGACCCTGAGCTTCGGGTCCATGGTGTCGCGCAGCCAGTCGCCGAGCAGGTTGACGCCGAGCGCCGTGAGCGCGAGGGCTGCGCCGGGGAACGCCGCCAGCCACCAGGCGACATACACGAAATCGCGGCTCTCGGACAGCATGCTTCCCCAGGCTGGTGTCGGCGGCTGGATGCCGAACCCGAGAAAGCTGATCGCCGCCTCGGCCACGATGAACGACGAGAACTGGAGACTCGCGACCACGATGATGGACGGCGCCACGTTGGGCAGCACGTGGCGGACCATGAGGCGCGTGCGGCTCATGCCGAGCGCCGCCGCCGCGTGGACGTAGTCGCGCTGCTTGACCGAGAGCACCTCGCCGCGCACGACGCGAGCATACACGACCCATCCGGCCGCCGAAAGACTCAGGATGATGTTGCGAAGTCCGAGCCCGACGATGGCGTTGATCGTCATCGCCAGCAGGATGAAGGGAAAGGAAAGCTGCACGTCGGCGATGCGCATCAGCACGGCCGAGGGCCAGCGCTCGACGAAACCCGCGACGAGGCCGAGCGAGCCGCCGACGACCGCGGTGAGGATGACCGTGCAGCCGCCGATGAACAGCGCCAGGCGCGCCCCATGCAGGATGCGCGCGAAGAGATCGCGGCCGAGCTGATCGGTGCCGAGGAGATGGCCCGCGACGCCCGGCGGCTTGAGGCTCTGGGGGAAATCGGTGCGGAGTGGGTCGTGCGGGGAGAGCCACGAGGCGGCGAACGCTGCGAGGAGCGCCGTCAGCGTCAGGCCGATCCCGAGCCATTTCTTCATTGGACAGGGCACGGGTACCCGGGCTTCGTCACGCCCGAGCCACGACAGAACCTCCCACGACGAGACGTCATTCGCCGCATGCGCTCACGAGTGCCCGCCGCAATCCCGGCGCTCGCGCTCATCGCAGATGGACGCGCGGGTCGAGCCAGCCGTAAACGAGATCGACCACCAGGTTGATCACCGTGTACATGAGCGAGATGAAGAAAACCGCGGCAAGGACGACAGGGAAATCGCGGTTGAGCAGCGCCTGGACCGTGAGCCGCCCGAGACCCGGCCAGGCGAATATGGTTTCGGTGATCACCGCCCCGCCCAGGACCTGACCCGCCTCGAGACCGGCGAGCGTCACGATCGGGATCGCCGAGTTGCGGAGCGTGTGCTTGCCGATCACGCGCCCCTCACCGAGTCCCTTGGCGCGCGCGGTCAGGATGTAGTCCTCGCCCAGCACCTCGAGCACCGCCGAGCGCGTGAGGCGCGCGACGCGGGCGGCGTAGAACGCCGCCAGCACGATCGTCGGCATGACGAGATGCGCGACGCCGCCCATCCCGCCCGTCGGCAGCCACCGGAGCTGTACCGAGAAGAAATAGATCAGCATCAGCCCGAGCCAAAAGCCGGGCGTGGCCTGGCCGAGCACCGTCGAGATCGTTGCGACGTGATCGAGCAGCCCGTCGCGGCGCACCGCCGAGAGAACGCCGAGCGGGACCGCGACCGCGAACGTCAGGAGCAGCGAGGTGCCGGCCAGGAGGAGCGTGGCGGGAAGCCGCTCGAGCACGAGGCCCATCGCGTCCTGCCGGTAACGGAGCGAATCGCCGAAATCGCCGCGGACCGCGCCTGCGAGGAAGCGCGCGTACTGCACCGGCATCGGATCATTGAAGCCGAGGCGCTGGCGGAACTCATTCACGTCCTTGGCCTGGATGTCCATCGGCATGAAGAGGAGAACCGGATCGCCGGACAGGCGGACCATGGCGAAGACCGCCGTGAGCGAGAGGAAGACGACGAGAGCGGTCTGGGCGAGGCGGGACACGACGTAGGCCCGCATGAGTCTACACTTGTATCATGGCGCTACGCGAGGTCTCCCAGTCTGGACGCGGGCCGGGCCGAGGCTCGTCATTTACCGATCGACGATCCGCGCCTCGACTCCCGTCCAGACCAGCTCCGCCCAGCGCGCATAGCCCGTGTCGGACGGGTGATAGCCGTCCGACGAGATGAGCTCGGGCTGCAGCGGAACCTCGCGCTGGCTGGCGGCGTAGAGATTCACCAACTCGGCCCCATGCGCCCAGCCCTTGCGCTCGAGCGCTTCGTTGAACACGATGGTCTGTCGGCCGACCGCCTCTCGGAGGCGACTCCGGCTGAAACGCGGGGTCACCGCCAGGTCGGGAATCAGATTCACGACGGCGACCGCCGACGTCTCGTAGCGCAGGCGCCCGAGGATCGTTTCGAGATTCATCTCGTACGTCGCCACCGGCACCCGCGTGGTGATGTCATTCGGTCCGATCGAGAGCGTGACCAGGTGAGGACGCAGCCCGATCGCCCGGTCGAGTTGGCGCAGCAGCACGT
Source organism: Candidatus Rokuibacteriota bacterium (assembly GCA_003221655.1). Classification (GTDB taxonomy): domain Bacteria; phylum Methylomirabilota; class Methylomirabilia; order Rokubacteriales; family CSP1-6; genus AR31. The sequence continues at coordinate 4,013 of QHSV01000176.1, read as the reverse complement.
CGGCGGAGGTCGCGCCGCCCGCGCCCAGATTGACGACGCGCGCACTCGGATAGACGGCGCGCAGGCGCTCGTGCAGCCGGCTTACGTAGTTGCGGTCGGGGCTCGTGGCGCCGACACCCTCGACCGTGCTGTCGCCGAGGGCCACGTATAGGACGGCGGCACTGCGGTCGGCGGGCAGGGTCCGAACACTCTCCGGACGACCGGTGGCGCACGCCGTCGCGAGCAGCACGGCGAGCACCATGAAGCGCGTCACCAGTGCGACGCTTCCTCGAGAGTGCGGCGATACCACAGTGCGTCGGGGAAGGTGATCGGGCGGATCGCGGGCAACGTCACGCCGGCCTCGCGGTAGGCCCGGACGAACGATTGTCCGGCCTCGGCGACGCCGACGGCGCCGACCGCGCGGGTCAGCCCCTCCGCCACCTCGCCGCTGCGATCGAACAGGACCAGTTCTTTCCCGAGGCCGCTTGCCTCGAGCATGGCGCGGTAGAACGGCAGCGTGAGGTACCGCGCGAGCTCGGCGCGGAAGGCGACGAGGGCGCCGGGCGCGTCGTCCGAGATCGCCAGGGGCACCGCAGCGACGATCTCGAAACCGGCCAGTGTTTTGCCCGCTCGCGCGCGCCCGCGCTCGAGCGCGGGCACGGCGACGTCGCGTACGTAGCCCGGCGAGCAGAGCCAGAGGACCGCGCCATCGGCGATCTCGCCGGCCAGCTCGAGCATGTTCCTGGACAACGCCGCGAGGTAGATCGGCGGCGCGGCGGGACGCTCGGGAACCGCGAGACTCCACTTGACGCGGTAGTGGCGCCCCGCGAACGCGACCGTGCCGCCGAGGGCGCCGCGGAGGACGGCGACGTATTCCCGCATCACGGCGAGGGGCTCGCGCAGGGAGAGGCCGAGCATCGCTTCCATGCTGGCGCGATGGCTCACGCCCAGGCCGAGCGTGAAGCGCCCACCCGTCACCTCCGAGAGCGTGAGCGCCGCCTGGGCCATCGTGACCGGGTGCCGCGGGTAGATCGGGACGACCCCGTTGCCGAGCCTGAGCCGCGTTGTCGCGGCGCCGTAGGCGGCGAGGACGAGGAACGAGTCGCGCCCGGAGCCGTGGGTCACCCAGACGCTTTCATAACCGAGCGCTTCCGCGAGCCGCGCGAGGTCGACGCCGCCCGCCAGGTCGCGCCCCGGGTTGAGGAAGGCCGCCCGCCGGAGAGTCGCCATGTCAGTCCCGGATCCAGGACTCCGCGAGCGGAATCCGCGCTCGCCGCGCCGGGGCCCGGAGCGGGATCACGTTCGTGGCGCGGGTCGCGCTGGGCGCCAGCCGCAGGAGCCCTTCGACCTCCGCCCGCCGGTAGAGCCGCTGGCGCTTGATTCCCTGACGGTAGCTCCGGAGCACGCCGCGGCTCACGTAGGCGTAGAGGGTCGCCGGCTTCACGCCGAGCAGGCGCGTGGCCTCCTTGACCGTCAGGTATTCTTCACCATTCACGCTGATCATGGTGCGCCCCCTTCCGACGCTAGCAGGCTCGACCGGTCTCGTCCAGGGCCGACGTGCTAAATCAATCTTAATCAAGTATAATCAATTCTAATCAACTACGCAGTAAGGAGGCGGCGATGGAGACAGCATGGAAGGCAGGGCTCGAAGACGTCATCGCGACGCGGTCGGCGATCTGCCAGGTCGACGGCGCGGCGGGCAAGCTCTACTACCGGGGCTACGAGATCGGCGAGGTCGCCGGGACCATCCCGTTCGAGGACGTGACGGCGCTGCTCTGGCACGGCGAGCTGCCCTCGCCCGCCGCGTCGGCACAGTTCGCATCGCGCCTGGAAGCCGCGCGCGGCCTCCCGGCGGCCGTGGCCGAGCTGCTCCGGACCCTCCCCCGCGACAGCCATCCCCTGGACGCGCTCCGGACGGCGGTGTCGCTGGCCGCGACCCGGGATCTCGACGTCCGCTCGAGCGATCCCGAGGCCAACCTCCGCAAGGCGTTCCGACTCATGACCCTCGTGCCGGAGACGGTCGCGGCCTGGCAGCGGATCAGGACCGGCCGGACACCCGTGGCAGCGTCGGCCTCGGTGTCGCACGCGGCGTATTTCCTCGAGCTCCTCGAGGGGCGCGCGCCGTCGCGCGAGGTCGCGCGGGTTCTGGACCTGGTGCTCACCCTGCACGCCGACCACGAGCTCAACGCGTCGACGTTCGCGGCCCGGGTCGGCGTCGCTACACTCACCGATCTCCACGCGGCCATCGTGGCGGCGATCGCGACGCTGAAGGGGCCACGGCACGGTGGCGCCAACGAGGACGTCCTGGCGATGCTGCTCGAGATCGGCGATCCCGCGCGCGCCGAGAGCTATGTCGAGGCGCGCCTCGGGGCGCGGGCCGGGCTGTCCAAGCACGAGCGCGGCGATCCGCGCGTCCGCGTGCCCGGGTTCGGTCATCGCGTCTACCGCGTGGACGACGCGCGGGCGCGGGTGCTCCGCGGGATGGCGAAATCGATGGCCGAAGCGACTGGCCGGCAGAAGCTCTTCGAGGTCGCCGAGCGTGTCTACGACGCGATGCGCGTCCGCACGCCGCTGCCGGTGAACGTCGACTTCTTCTCGGCCGTGGTCTACGATGCGCTCGGGATCCCGCCGGATTTCTGCACGTCGATCTTCGCGGTCGGGCGCGTCGCGGGCTGGTGTGCGCACGCGCTGGAGCAGTTCGCCGACAACCGGCTCATCAGACCGCGCGCCGAGTACATCGGCGTCGCGCCGCGCTCCCTCGCGGCCGATCAGCGGCGCAGGACCGAGACCTCCATGGCGTCGTCGTCGAAGTCGTAACCACGACTGTCGTAGCGGCCGCCGGCCCGCACGTACTCGAGATAGGACGCGACCTCGCGCCGGGCGATGCCCGTGTTGTCGGCGACCACGACGGCGCCGGGGACGAGCTTCGGCTCGAGCTGGCGAAGGTAGTCGAGATAGTCCTCCTTGGCGGCATCGATGAAGGCGAAATCGAAGCGGCCCGGCAGGAGCGGGAGCACGCGCAGCGCGTCGCCCGCGACCACCTTCACGCGCCGGTCCAGGCCCGCGGCGGCGACGTTCGCCCGCACGAGGCCGGCCAGGAAGGGATTGGCCTCGACACAGGTGAGCCGGCCGCGAGGCGGCATCGAGCCGGCGATCAGGATCGCCGAGTAGCCGAGCAGGGAACCGAGCTCGATCGCGCGCGTGGGCCGGTGGCGGTCGAGCAGCCGGCGGAGGACGCGGCCCTTGGCCCGGCCGACGATGGGGATGTGCCAGCGCGTCGTGGCGCGGTCCATCAGCGCGAGCATCCGGCGTGCCTGCTTGGTCACGCGCGCGCGCCCGACACGCGGGACGCAACAGTGTCGGGCACCGGGTAGCGTCGCGTGGACTTGCCCGCTTTGACGATCTGGCCGGGGAGCGTCCGGCCGACGATCTCCTGAACTCGGCGCGACACCGCAATCAGCCGGTCGAGGTCGATCCCGGTCTCGATCCCCATGGCGGAGAGGCAGTGGACGAGGTCCTCGCTGCAGACGTTGCCCGAGGCACCCGGGGCGAACGGACAGCCGCCCAGGCCGCCGATCGAGGCGTCGAGGTTCGTGACGCCGTACTCCATGGCAGCCAGGATGTTCGGGATCGCCATCGCCCGGGTGTCGTGCGTGTGCAGCGTCCACTCGATCCCCGGGAACTTCGGCACCAGGTGCTCGAAGACGCGCGCGACCTGCCGCGGGTTCGCCATTCCGGTCGTGTCGGCGAGGCCGATCGCGTGCGCGCCGATGTCGGTCAGGCGCCGAACCACGCTCTCGAGCTGTCCCAGCGGAACGTCGCCCTCGAACGGACAGCCGAACGACGTGGACACGCCGCAGGCCACCGGGACCTTCGCGCGCTCGGCCACCTGCATGACCGCGCGCAGCTTCGCCATCGACTCGGCGATCGTCATGTTCACGTTGGCGAGGTTGTGGCTCTCGCTGGCGGAGATGACGGTGTGGATCGCGTCGACGCCGGCGTCGACCGCGCGCACCGCGCCCTTGTCGTTGGGA
>QHSV01000414.1 GCA_003221655.1 Candidatus Rokuibacteriota bacterium | reverse complement strand
GACCGCCACGACGACGATCAGGGCGAAGCCGAGCCCGAGCCTGAGCCCGGTAAAGATGAACGGCAGCGCCCCGGGCAGGAGCACCGTGGCGAAGAGGCGCCAGCCCCGCGCGCCGTAGTGGAAGGCGGCCTCGACGACGAGGTGGTCGATCTGCTGCACGCCGTGTGTCGTGGTAAAGGCGATGAGGAAGAAGGACGTCACGGCCGTCGTCACGACCAGCGCGATCTCACCGGGGGGCACCAGGAAGCTCACGAGCGGCAAGAACAGGATGCTGGGGATCGGGTAGATCACGGCGAAGACCGGATCGAGCCCATCGCGAAGCCGGCGCCAGAGTCCCATGGCAAGCCCGACGCCGACCCCGAGGACTGCGGCCAAGGCGAACGCGCAGCCGATGCGGACAAGCGTCATCGCGGTGTGGCCCCAGAGCGTCCCGTCCGCTGCGAGCTGGCGGAGGTGCATGACGATTGTCGAGGGACGCGGGAAGAACGCCTCGCGGAGCAGGCCCGTCGCGCTCGCCAACTCCCAGGCGGCCAGCAGGAGGATTGGCGAGCCGATGGTGATCCAGTGCTCCGCGAGCCGGCCACCTGGCGCTCTCATGCGTGCTCCCCGCCCCGGTCTTCCGTCATCGCGCGGACGACCTCCTCGCGGAGCTGCGACCAGATCTTCTCGAGCAGCGCGCCGTAGGCGGGCGACCCGCGCACCTCGAGCCCGCGCGGCCGGCCGAGATCCACCGCGTAGACCTGGCTCACCCTCCCGGGGCGCGCGGTGAGGAGCACGATGCGGTCGCCCAGCAGCAGCGCTTCCTCCAGTGAGTGGGTGACGTAGACGACGGTCTTGCCGAGCGTGGCCCAGATCCGGAGCAGCTCCTCCTGCATGATCGTGCGGGTCTGCGCGTCGAGCGCCGCCAGTGGCTCGTCCATCAAGAGCACCTCGGGGTCGTTGGCCAGCGCGCGAGCGATGCCCACGCGCTGCTTCATGCCGCCCGAGAGCTGGTGCGGGTAATGCTGAGCGAACCGCGTGAGCCCGACCATCGCCAGCATCTCTCGCGCGCGCGCCTCCCGCTCTGCGCGCCCGACGCCCCGGTTTTCGAGACCGAACGTCACGTTGTCACGGACGGTACGCCACGGCAGCAGCGCGTGCTCCTGGAAGACCATCGCGGTGAGCGGCGCTCCCGGACGGTCGGCCTCGATGCGGACGTCGCCGGCGCTCTGGCGGGGCAGCCCGGCCAGCACCCGCAGGAGCGTGGATTTGCCGCTGCCGCTCGGCCCGACGACGCAGAGGAACTCGCCGGCGTGAGCATGCAATGAGATCCGATCGAGCGCCACGACCGAACGCCCGTGGCTCTCGAAGGTCACGCTGACCTCGTTCACGAGGACTTTGGGGGCACGTGTGGGCATGGCTCTCCGAGCCACTCGCCGGCGCGGGAATTGTATATCCTTCCGCGAAGGGACTAAGTACTTTGGGACGGGAGCGTCCGAGTGGAGCTAGCGACGGGCCGGGTTGATGTCCCGGCCCGTCACGTCAGCGCTACTTCAGATTCTCGATTCCCGCCCGGCCGATCTGCGCGTCCTGGGTGGCGAGGACACCGGAGACACCGACTCCGCCGATGAGCTTGCCGTCGACGACGATCGGAAGCCCGCCCTCGAGAGGGCTCGCGCCGGGAAGCTTGAGAATTCTCAAGTTCACACCGCCCTGCCCGAGAGCGTCCTCGAACGCCTTGGTTGGCCGGCGGAAGGCCACGGCCGAGTGCGCCTTTTCCTTCGCGACCTCGACGCTGCCGAACTGTGCGCCGTCCATCCGCTGCAGCATCACGAGGTTGCCACCCGAGTCAAGGACGGCGATGACGACGTTCCAGCTGTTCTTCTTCGCCTCGGCCTCGGCGCCCGCCATGACCTTCTTGGCCTGCTCAAGGCTAATCGGGGTGCCGTACAGCGGTGGTGGAGGCGGTGGCGCTGCCGGTTGCTGAGCACTTGCGAACGACGTGGCCAGGAGCAGCGCCGTGCCGAACATCAGAGACAGGAGCCGTTCGATTCTCATGGATCTCCTCCTTGTGAGTGGACGTTGGCTAGACGCGGCTCGCCGGCCGCAGTCGTGAAGTGCTGGGCGCATAACTCGGCGGCGATGCCAAGGGTTCCCGGGGGGAACGGTCAACCCTCGCCGCCGGGATTGATCGGCTCGAGTGTCATGTCAACCAGCGCGACACGCCCGCTCGAGACGGCCTCCAGGCCGCGCAGGAGCGCGGCGCGGACCTGACGAGGGTCCGTCACCTTCTCGCCGTATCCGCCGAACGCCTGGGCAACCGCCGCGTAGTCGGGGCTTGGAGCAATAGAGGTTCCGACGAACCTCTTGGACTTCACGGCCCACCCGTCGGGATAGTGGAGCGGGATGCCCGACTTCTGCGAGAGGTAGCCAGAGTTGTTGAAAATCACGATCAGGATCGGCAACCGATGCTCCTGGCTGGCACCA
>QHSV01000481.1 GCA_003221655.1 Candidatus Rokuibacteriota bacterium | reverse complement strand
AGTGGTTGACCGCGGCCATGGTGGCCTGGTTGAAGCCGGCTTGAAAGCCAACGCTCAGGGGGCCAATGAACACCAGGACAAAGAGGACATAGCTATGAGTGAAGGAGAGCAGCACAAACCCCAGCCCGGCGAGCGTCGTCCCGACGACCAGCATTACCCGGACATCGAACCGGTCGATGAGGTAGCCGACGAGCGGACCTTCCAGGGCGGACTCCAGTTTGGCGAGCGAGAAGGGCAGAGAGGTTGCGGCCCGACTGAGGTGCAGCTCGGTGAGAACGGGGAGAAAATACAGAGTGAACCCGGTGTTGAACGTCCCGCCCTTCACGGCGTCCTGGATGCAGCCGATGATCACGATCCACCAGCCATAGAAAAGGCGTCCCGGGCTTCGCGAGAGCGATCGCGTCATGTCTTTGGGTTGAGAACTCTAAGCGGCGTCCCCTGGAGGTAGGCCGCGATGTTCTCCACGGTATCTCGATAGCGGACTCGATACTGCGCCTCTGTCACATAGCCGGCGTGGGGCATGAGCAACGTATTGTCGAGCTGCGTGAAGGGATGGTCCGGTGGTAAAGGTTCCTGGTCGAAGACGTCCAGCCCGGCGCCTGCGATGGCGCGCGTCTGGAGCGCACGTACGAGAGCCGTTTCGTCCACTACCGGGCCTCGCGCCGTATTGATGAGATAGCCCGTGGGTTTCATCAAGCTCAGCTCACGGGCTCCCACCAGTCCCCGGGTTCGTGCACTCAGCTGGACGTGGATCGTGAGGATATCCGAGCGGGCGAAGAGTTCGTCTTTTGTGACCAACGTCGCTCCGCACTGGGTGGCTCGCTCGGCTGTCAGGTTCTGGCTCCACGCGATGACCGACATCTCGAAGGTCACGCCGACCCTGGCAACCTTGGCACCCAGTCGCCCCAGGCCCAGGACCCCCAAGACCCTGTTCTCGAGACTCATGCCTACCGTCGTGCCCCAGTGTCCTCGGCGCGTCGCGGCGTCCTCACGCGGGATGTGGCGGACCAGGGCCAAGATAAGCCCCCAGGTCAACTCGGCGGGCGGACTTTCTGGACCGCCCGCCGTGCCGCATACCAGAACCCCAAGGTCTGTGGCAGCCTCCACGTCGATCGCCGCGTTGCGCATACCCGTCGTCACGAGCAGACGCAAGTTCGGCAAGCGCTCCAGGAGGTCGCGACGGAAAGGTGTGCGTTCCCGCATGCAGGTCACGATCTCGAAATCCCGCAATCGAGCCGCCAGGGCGTCACGATCGATCAGATGATCCCGGAAGACCTGAACGCGACAGTCCGGGGTCAGCGCGCTCCAATCGGCCATCTCCAGCGCCACGCCCTGGTAGTCGTCGAGAACCGCAACCCTAGCCATCGCACACCTCCCTTGCCTACCGTCGCCGGCCGAGGCCGAGAAACAGATCTCGCGTCACCAGCTCGGCAAAGGCTGACCGATCCGCCATCTCGCGGCCGAACATGACGCGGAAGTGCGAGGGGTGCTCCGTGGCGAATGTCACGTAGCCGAGCCCCACCCCCCGAAGTCGTTCCAACGGGCCGTCACCGCCGGCGTCTGCTGCACGACGCATGGCGGCCATCAGCGAACGGAAGCCGTCCTCGGCGACGGCAGCCAGGATCGCCTCCTTGTTCGCGAAATGTCTGTACGGAGCGGCCTGCGAGACACCGGCCAGGCGAGCGGCTGCCCGCAGCGTCAACGCCGCTGTGCCTTGCGTCTCCACGATGTGCAGTGCCGCATCAAGCAGCGCCCGCGGCAGGTCGCCGTGGTGGTATCCCTTGGCGTGCCCGGGCCGCCGTGACCCGCGCCGGTTGCTGGGACGTCCTTGCCGCTCGCGCTGTCGCACCGTTGCTCTCAGAGTAGTCGTTCAGTGTTGACACCGTCAACATTTCGATGTTAACAGTGTTTCTCAATCGAGCTGTTGATCGGGACCTGGTTCCAGTACGGGATGGGTGCTCGGGAGCTGAGGGGAGAGGACGAAAGGAGATCTCGCCATGAACATGGGCAAGCGCCGTGAGCTCGTGATCGTCGGGTCGGTTGCCGTCACGCTGCTCTGGTCGTCGACAACCCCGGCGCTCGCTCAGTCTCCCCAGGGGGGCTTCGCCCACGTGATCAACGCGGCCCGGGCGCATCCGGGGTGTCTCGGCGTGGAAACGGGACAGACCTCGAGTGGCAAGCGAATCATCTTCGCGTGGTTCGAGAACAAGAAAGCGCTGGTCGGGTGGTATCACTCGGACGTCCATCAGAAGGCGATGAAGACGGCGTTCCCGAACCAGACGTGGGACCGCGAGCCGCTCCCCGATCTGCCTGAAGACAGCGGGCCTATTCTCGCCATTGTTTCCTTGAAACTCCTCGACACGCCGAGGCCGGACGCGACATCCATGCCCATTGCTTCGATCGGGATCGAGCTCTACACCCCTCTGCCGGGCGGGGTGGCGGTGGGCGGACGGTTTGCTCCTGACGCGATCAAAGTACGTGGACTGCGAGAGATCCCGCTAGGAACGGCGCAAGGTCAACCGCGCTGACGGCCTAATCCAACCAATCCTTCTCTTTGAGCTTGCGGGGAAGATACTTCTTGGTGAGGTACTGGAAGTCCTTGTTGGCGAGGGCGTCCAGCTCGTATTTGAGCCCGCTCGAGAGCATCCGCTTGATCTCCTCCTGCCAGCTCTTCTTCTGGAACCACGTATAGGCGAGGAGCTCGCGGGCGCGGGCGATGTCCTTGTCGTTGAGCTTGATGCCCACGTTGCGCGGCAACCCGTAGGATTCGGGGTCTCCGCTCGAGAGCCCGATGAACTTGGCCTTCGGAATGGCCATGCGCTGGCTTTCGAAGGCGAGATTGATCGAGCCCTGCTTGATGACCGAGTAGATGTAGTAGCCCCACGGGTCGTTGTCCACGAGGACATAGACGGGGAGGCGCTTCTCCTCGTGCAGCCGCCGCGCCAGACGCCTGACGCCGCGGGGCGGCTGCCCGTTTCCCGTCAGAAGAACGCAATTGTACGTGCGCCAGAACTTGTCTTCGGAGAGCCGGTTCCACTGGGTGCCTTTCTCGACCAGGAGGACGAAATCGGCCGTGCATCTCGTGATCTGTAGATATTCCGGCTCGACGATGGAGGGCACGGAATAGCCGCCTTTGCCGAGCTTGGCGCAGTCCACCCGGTCGCCGTCATCCACCAGCACCAGGGGCCCGACGACGGAGCCGGCGTTCTCGGCACGCACGTGCAGCTCCTCCCGGAGGGCCGCCAGCGTCACCTCCAGATCCTCGATGAGCGGATCGGACTCGTCCTGGGTGTCGAGGGTGTTCTCGTGCGAGTTCTTGATCGTGTGCTTGGTGCGGTAGTAGATCTCCCGGAGCGAGGTCGTGAGGTTCGCTCGCTGGAGCTCGCAGAGGGCATCAGCCACGAGGACCGTCTGCATGAACTTCTTGGCCATGCCTACGTTGAAGAACGACCGCGCCTGCTTCCGCTTGCCCATCTCGATCAGCCCATTGCGCTGGTTGAAGGTGACGTTCGAAAGGGAGCGGACCGGGATCGCGATGGTGGGATCCTTGCGCCGCTGGGCGGCGGTGATCACCACGTCGGCCACCCCGACGAGTTTCTTCTCGACCGCGCTCGTTCTTTGCGGCTTCTGGGCCATGGGTGTGTCCTAGGCCTTCCTGCGCATGGCGCGTTTCGTGGGCTTCCCGGCCGTCTCCCGTTTGCCCCTCCGCCGCCGCCTCGTCTTTTCTGTGAGCCGCGACGGCTTGGCGGTCTTCCCTTCTTCCGCGAGAGCTCCGTTCGACGACACCGCCCCGTCCGGCGCTTCGCCGATCAGCACCGGCACCGCTCCTTCAACACCCTCCGGCGTGACGATGATCGAATGCGGGAGCCCTTCCGGGCCGCTTCCGTTCTTCCCCAGGAGCTCGTCGGTCTTTTCGCCGCCCGTCCGTGCCAAGGCCATCTTCTGGAGCTGCTCTTTCAGCTTCGCCGTGGGCAATCGGCCCCCCTTGAGGCGGTTGCACGACTCGACGACCTCCTCGATGTAGAGCTCGAAGATGTTACGCCGCCGGTGCTCGCTGTCGGCCCGCTCGCGTCGTCTGAGGAAGGCGCCCAGCCGTCGGCCGCACTCGCGCAACGCCAGCGTGATCTCTTTGCGGATCTCGTCGTAGTCGGCGATCGCTTCTTTGGATTCGCTGGTGAACGGGACCCAGACCGAGGCCATATGAACGAAGATCACCATGGGGCCGGACGGGAGTGCGCCTCGGGACTGAGACACTCCGTAGTTGCGCCAACTCGTGTCGAGCACCGCCTTGAAGATCGCGCAGGCGGACTGCTGATAGAGGAGCGGCACCCGGTTCGCGTAGCGGATGACGCGGGCGAGCTCATGGTCGTCCTGCTGCTGCTCCCCTTCAGCCAGTGGTATGGCCTGCTTCTCCTGGCTCTCCTGCCCTTGTTCCGGTCCCCGACCGTAGGCCAGGCC
>QHSV01000175.1 GCA_003221655.1 Candidatus Rokuibacteriota bacterium | reverse complement strand
GCGCCGAGGGCGCGCTGGAAGTGCTCGACGGCGCGGTCGACGCGGCAGACCTCGCGGCCACGCTCGCGGACGTCGACCGTCTCAACACGTGGTTCGGTGGCTACGCCCTGACGCTGCGCCGGATCCGTCGCCTGGCCGCGGCGGTCCCCCGGGAGCGCGCGCTGCGCGTGGTGGACGTCGGCGGCGGCTCGGCGGCGTTCGCGGTGCGCCTCGCGCGGTGGGGACGCCGGACCGGCCGCGCCGTCCGCGTCGTGGTCGTCGAGCGTGATCGGACGACGCTCGCGCTCGCACGGCAGGTCGCCGCGGCGTACCCCGAGGTGCTACTGATCCAGGGCGACGCGGCCGCGCTGCCATGCCGCGAGCGCGCCGCTGACATCGTGACGAGCAGTCTCACGCTCCATCACCTCGAGCCCGAGCAAGCCGTGCAGGGTCTCCGCGAGATGGCGGCGGCCGCCGCCATCGCCGTCGTCGTGAACGATCTCCTGCGTCGTCGTCTCTCGCTCGGCCTGGTCTGGCTCGCCACCCGTCTCTGCCGGTGTCATCCGATTTCGCGTCACGACGGGCCGCTCTCCGTGCGGCGGTCCTACTCGAGGGCCGAGCTGCGGGCACTCGCCGAGAAGGCGGGTGCGCGGCATCTGACGATTCACGAGTATCGCGTCCTGGGTCGCATGCTGGCGGTCCTGTCGTGACGGCAGACGTCATCGTCGTCGGCGCCGGACCGGCGGGGGCGGCCACGGCCATCTTCCTCGCCGAGCACGGCCTCTCGGTTCGCCTCGTCGATCGCGCGCGGTTTCCACGCCCGAAAATCTGCGGCGAGTATCTGAGCCCCGAGGCGCCCCGCCTGCTGGACCGTCTGGGCGCGCTCAAGGCAGTCGACGCCGTCGCGAGCCCGCTGACCGGTATGCGGATCACCGCGCCCGATGGCACGACGCTCGTCGGAACGTACCGGCCGATCGGCGCCTGGCGCCCCTATCGAGAGCACGCGATGGCGCTTCCGCGCGAGACGCTCGATGCGATCATCGTGGACCGCGTGCGCTCGCTCCCCGTCGATTTCAGCGAGCAGGTGCGCGTCACCGACGTGATCGTCTCGGGCGGCCGGGTGCTCGGCGTCGAGGCGGTCGACGGCGACCACCGTCGTCTGACGATCCGCGCGCCGCTGACGATCGCCGCCGACGGTCGCGCTTCGGTCATCGCCCAGCGTCTGGGTCTTCGGCGGCCGCATCGACTCCAGCGGATGGCGCTGGTCACGTACGTCGAGGACATCGGAGATGCGGGGCGCTTCGGCGAGATCTTCGTCGATCCACCGGACTACGCGATCCTCAACCCCGTCGCGCCGGGACGCGCGAACCTCAGCGTGGTCGTGCCGATGGCCCACGCGGCGCCGTGGAGCGGGCGCCTCGACGCCTTCTTCGACGCGCGCGTGAGGCAGCTCCGGCACCTGGCCCGACGGGTCGCGGGCGGACGGCGGGTCGCCGAGATCCGGGCGATGGGTCCGCTCGCGTACCGGGTGGACGCGCCGCGCACCGGCGGCGTTCTCCTGGTGGGCGATGCCGCGGGCTTCTTCGACCCGTTCACGGGCGAGGGCATCTTCAACAGCCTCCGAAGCGCGGAGCTGGCCGCGGAGACCGCTGTGCGGGCACTCGGCCGGGGCGACGTCTCGGCGCAGACACTCGCAGGCTACGAGCGAGCCCGGCGTCTGGCCTTCGCGGACAAGGAGCGCGTGACGCGTGCCCTCCAGGTCGTGATCGCCCACCGTCCTCTCGCCAACCTGGCGGCGCGGCTCCTCGCGCGCCGCCAGCGCCTGCTCGACCTCCTGCTCGGAGTCCTCGGCGACTTCGTGCCGCCCCTCGCGCTCGTGACGGACGTCTTCGCGCGCTGAGACGGCTGGCGAACCCCCGTCCCGCAGAGGAGAGACTCGATGAGTCCCAGCGACAACCTTCCGCGCCGTTTCGCTCGGATCTACACCGCGGCGATCACCGACGTCATGGACGAGATGGGGCTCCGGCGCCAGACGTTGCCGTCGGCGATCCAGCCGCTGGCCGGCAGCATGCGGGCGGCCGGCTACGCCTTCACGGCACGCGGGCGGCCGCACAGCGGGTCACCCCGCGAGCGTGAGCAAACGTTGAAGCGCTTTCTCGCGATGCTGGGCGCGGCGCCGACCGACTCCGTCCTAGTGCTCGCCGCGCACGACAACGTCGCGGCGCACTTCGGCGAGCTCAGCGCGGAATGGCTCCGCGCCCGCAAGGCGCGCGGTGCGGTGATCGACGGCGCGACCCGCGACACCGCGTCGATCGTGCGCATGGGGTTTCCGACCTTCGTGCGCTACCGAACCCCCCAGGACTCGGTGCCGCGCTGGCGGGTGGCGGACTGGGGTCAGCCGGTGACGATCGGCGGCGTGCGGGTGAGCCTCGGTGACCTCATCGTGGGCGATGCCGACGGTGTCGTCGTCATCCCGCGTCGTGTCGCCCACGAGGTGCTCGGGCGCTGCGAGAAGCTGGTCGGGACGGAGAACAGAGTGCGCGCGGCGGTTCGCCGAGGCATGACGCCGCTGGCCGCCTACCAGAAGCTCGGGAGCTTCTAGTCGAAGACCGACCCGCCCGACTCCCGAGCTGACTCCGACGGCGCTCCGCTGGTCCGCGAATCTATCGGGCGCGGCGGCGGGCGGGGCGGGGCGCCGGGCGCGACGCCGGCTCTTCGTCACGCGCCTCGGCGCCGCTGATCTCGGGGAGGCCCGCCTCCTTCAATGGTTTGCCGATGTGGTCACGGATCCACTTCGCGTCCCACCACTCCAGCGGCGTGACCGACACGCCGTTGACCAGCACCTCGTAGTGGAGGTGATCGCCGATTGCGAGGCCGGTCGATCCCGTGCGCGCGAGCTCCTGGCCCTTCTCGACGGCGTCCCCCGCCTTCACGGCCGTGCTCGAGAGATGGGCGTAGAGCGTCTGGAGGCCCAAGCCATGGTCGACCACGACGGTGTTGCCGTAGATCGTGAGCGGCTCGGCGAAGACGACGACGCCCTTGTTGGCGGCGGGCACGGGGGACTGCCGCGTGGACGCGAGGTCGTACCCGTAGTGCACCTGGCGGTCGATCTCACGTCCGCCGTAAACGTACGTGCGCAGCTCGGCGAAATTCGCGAACACCTTCGTGTTCCGCGGCTGCACGAAGGGCCCTTGCCAGAGCGGTTTGTCGGCCGTGGTGGCGCCGATCCGCCGCTTGGTTTCCTCGGCCTGACGCCGCAGATCGCGGTTGATGACCAGGAATCCCTCGGCGAGGGGCTCGGTCGGTGAGCGCTGCGGCAACAGCTCGGGGACCTTGGCCTGGAGGAAGGCGTCTTTGATCTCGATCGTGTCGCGCGGAAACTTGCGGGGGCGAATCTCCGCGGGGATCCCGCGCGCCGCGGCGTTCCCGGCCTCATCGGCCGCTCGGACCGCGAGCGGCACCGCCGGATCGAAGTCCCAGGGCAGGGCGATCAACGCGACGCGCGCGCCCCGATCCTCCGGGCCGAAGGCGAACGAGGGGAACACGAGCGGGCCGGCGCTGACGTCGGTTCGCACGGCGCCCGTGACCCGGAACGCGACGAGCCCGCTCCCGCCGGGCGACAGATAGCGGGTGGCGGCGAGCAGCTCGATCTTCGGCGGCGTGAGGTCGATCGTGACGGTGTAGTCGGCGATCGCGCGGTCGTCACGCCGGAGCGGCCGCCAGAAGTCGTCGCGCGCCCACATCTCGATGGTCGCGCTGCCCTCCCGGAGCCCCAGCGCGGCGCTCTCGACCACGAGGGGAATCTCCAGGCGCCGGCCGAGCGAGCCTTCCTGCTTGGCCACTGTCGTCGATTTGCCGGACTGCGCGATTCGGATCTCGACGCGCGTCACGTTGCCGCGTCGAGCCTCGAGCACGACCGTGAACGGCGTCTTCTGGCCGAGGAAGCGCGGCGGCGCGGACAGAGACTGCACACCAGGCACCGTCTGGCGCCAGCCGAGATACGACACGGAGGCGACCACGGCGAGGAGCAGCATCAGCAAGAAGAGCACCCAGACTTTCGCGCGAGACCGCTGGGGCACGGGGCGGATGATACCATGCCGGGCGACCACGAACGGGGAGGCGATCGCGCCATGAGCCCAGAGCTCGTCCTCACATCGCTCGCGCTGTTCGCGCTCGCCGGACTCTGCGAGATCGGCGGCGGATATCTCGTGTGGCTGTGGCTCCGCGAGGGGCAGAGCGTGCTTCTCGGCGCCCTCGGCGGTATGATCCTGTTCATCTACGGCGTCGTTCCGACCCTCCAGCCCGCGCCGTTCGGCCGCGTCTACGCGGCGTACGGAGGTGTGTTCGTCGTTCTCTCCCTGCTCTGGGGCGCGCTCGTGGGTCGAGCGATCCCCGATCGGTTCGACCTCTTCGGAGGCCTGCTGTGCCTCGCGGGTGTCGCGGTGATCATATACTGGCCGCGCCCATGACGGCGGCGGCCCGGCTTGCTTGACACCCCGGTGGCGACCCTGACACCCCGGTGGCGACCTTGACACCCGCGGTGGCCGCTCGCTAGCATGACCCGGTGTCGACTACCGTCTGGCTGATCCCTGCCTTTCCCCTCGTCGGCGCGCTCCTCAACATCTTCTTCGGCGGCGTCATCGGTCGTCGCGCGCACTGGATCGCGGTGCCGGCGCTCGCGGGATCGTTTCTCGCGTCGTGCGTGCTGTTCGCGAATGTCGTGCCCGGAGAAACGCTCACGACGACGCTCTTCGCCTGGGTCGTCGCGGGCGACTTCGAGACGTCGGTGGTGGCCTACATCGATCCGCTCACCGCCGTCATGCTCCTGGTCGTCACCGGCGTGGGCGCGCTGATCCATCTGTACTCGGTCGGTTACATGCACGACGATCCGGGGTACGCGCGCTACTTCGCCTACATGAACCTCTTCGTGTTCTCGATGACGATGCTGGTGCTCGCCGGCAACTTCCTCCTCCTGTACGTGTTCTGGGAGGCGGTCGGCCTCTGCTCGTACCTCCTGATCGGGTTCTGGTACACGCGACCGGCCGCCGCGCAGGCGGGCAAGAAGGCGTTCATCGTCAACCGCGTCGGCGACTTCGGCTTCGGCCTCGGCATCATGTGGATCTGGAGCGCGATGGGCACGCTCGACTACGACAGAGTGTTCAAGGGGGCCGCCGAGCTCCCGCCGGCGACCGCGACCGGCATCGCGCTGCTCCTGTTCATGGGCGCGTGCGGCAAGTCGGCGCAGCTGCCCCTGCACACGTGGCTCCCGGACGCGATGGAAGGGCCGACCCCGGTGTCGGCGCTCATCCACGCCGCGACGATGGTCACGGCCGGCGTGTACATGGTGGCGCGTAGCCGGGCGCTCTTCGAGCGCTCGCCGGTCGCGCTCGAGGTCGTCGCGTGGGTCGGGGTGGCCACGGCACTCTTCGCCGCCACGATCGCCCTCATCCAGACCGACATCAAGCGGGTGCTCGCCTACTCCACGGTGAGCCAACTCGGGTACATGTTCACCGCGGTCGGGCTCGGCGCGTACGCCGCGGGGATCTTCCACCTCGTGACGCATGCCTTCTTCAAGGCGCTGCTGTTCCTCGGCGCCGGCAGCGTCATTCACGGGCTCGGCGGCGAGCAGGATCTGCGGAAGATGGGCGGGCTGTCGTCGCGAATGGTGACGACGACGATCACGACGACGATCGGCGCGCTCGGCCTGGCAGGCCTGCCGGGACTGGCCGGGTTCTTCTCGAAGGACGAGATCCTCGCGGCCGCGTTCGTGACCGGGCGCCGGGGGATATGGGCATTGCTGCTGCTGGGCGCGTTCTTCACGGCGTTCTACACCGCGCGCATGCTGTTTCTCGCGTTCTACAGCGGCCCGCGCATGACCAGGGAAGCCGCCCACCACGTCCACGAGGCGCCGGGGGTGATGACGCTGCCGCTCGCCGTCCTGGCCGTGCTCACAGTGATCTCCGGCGTGGCCCTCGGGATTCCATCGGAGCACGGCACACGGTTCGCGCGTTTCCTCGCGCCGGTGTTCCCCGTGCACGACGGCGGGCACGGGGGCTTCGCCGCGCTGTTGGTCCTCGTCATGGCGGTCCTCGTGTTCACGGCGGGCATCGCGCTCGCCTGGGTCGTGTACATGGCCGCGCCCATCCGCGCTGACGCGATCGGACGACCGAAGACGGTCGTCCACGCGCTCCTGCTCAACGCCTACTACGTCGACCCGCTCTACGACCGGGTGATCGTGCGTCCGCTGCTCGCGCTCTCCGAGTTCCTGGCGCGCGTGTTCGATCTCCGACTGATCGACGGGCTCGTCAACGCGCTCGGACG
Source organism: Candidatus Rokuibacteriota bacterium (assembly GCA_003221655.1). GTDB lineage: Bacteria > Methylomirabilota > Methylomirabilia > Rokubacteriales > CSP1-6 > AR31. Next base: position 3,879 of record QHSV01000175.1, on the reverse strand, counting down.
CTCCGTCGTGGTGTGGGCGGCGGGGATCCGCCACCTTCAAACCGGGTACACCGTGAACTATGCGCTGACGATGCTGGCCGGCGCGGTCGCGATCCTCGCCTTCCTGCTGAGCCGATGAATGGAACCACCCGCCAGCGCGCGTCTCACACGTGCGGCGCCGGCGCGCATCGTTCTCAGGCCACCCTCGGTGCTCTCGTGCTCCCCGCACCCGACAAATGATGCCGGCGCGCATCGTTCTCAGGCCACCCTCGGTGCTCTCCGTGCGTCCAGCACCCGATAAATGATCCCGCTCGTGTCCCTGGTCACGTTTCTTCCGGGCGCGGCCGGGCTCGCCCTCTTGTTCGTCCCGCGGCGGTCCGTCGGCGTCCTTCGCGTCGCGTCGCTCGCGATCACCCTCGTCACATTCGTGCTCTCGCTGCCGCTCTACTTCGGATTCGCCGGCGACATCAGCGGCTACCAGTTCGAGGAGAATCGGCCCTGGATGCCGACGCTCGGCGCGGCGTACCACGTCGGCATCGACGGCATCAGCCTCCTGCTCGTGCTCCTCACGACCTTCCTGATGCCGCTCGCGCTCGCCTCGGCCTGGGGCGTGATCGAGGATCGGCTCAAAGAGTTCATGGTGACGATACTGATTCTCGAAACGGGGATGCTCGGCGTCTTCGTGAGCCTCGACCTCTTCCTCTTCTACGTCTTCTGGGAGGCGATGCTGATCCCGATGTACTTCATCATCGGAGTCTGGGGCGGGCCGAATCGCATCTACGCCGCGGTGAAGTTCGTCCTGTACACGATGGTCGGCTCCGTCCTCATGCTGGTCGCGATCCTCGCCCTCTACTACCAGTACGGCGCCGCGACGGGACGGTACACGTTCGACCTGCCGGTGCTGGCGCAGTACGTGATGGCGCCCGGTCGCGCTCAGGATTTTATGTTCCTTGCCTTCGGCCTGGCCTTCGCGATCAAGGTACCGCTGTTCCCGTTCCACACCTGGCTGCCCGATGCCCACGTCGAGGCGCCCACGGCCGGGAGCGTGGTCCTCGCCGGCGTCCTCCTCAAGATGGGGACGTACGGATTCCTGCGCTTCTGTCTGCCGCTCTTTCCGGACGCGAGCCTGGCGTTCGGGCCGGTGGTGTGGACGCTCGCGGTGATCGGCGTGATCTACGGCGCGTGGGTGTCGACGGTGCAGCCGGACATGAAGAAGCTCGTCGCCTACTCGAGCGTGAGCCACCTCGGCTTCGTGATGCTCGGGATATTCACGTTCAACCAGCAGGGACTCGTGGGCAGCCTCATCCAGATGGTGAACCACGGGCTCTCGACGGGCGCCCTCTTCCTCATGGTCGGGATGATCTACGAGCGCCGCCACTCGCGGCTCATCGCCGACTTCGGCGGCCTGTGGCGGATCGTGCCCGCCTTCTCGGCGCTGTTTCTCGTCGTCGTGCTGTCGTCGCTGGGGCTGCCGGGGCTGAACGGGTTCGTCGGTGAGTTCCTGATCCTGGTCGGCGCGTTCCAGCGGAACCCGTGGCTCGCGGCTCTGGCGACCAGCGGGATCATCTTCGCGGCGGTCTACCTGCTCTGGATGTACCAGCGGGTGATTTTCGGCGAAGTCACCCGCGACGCGAACCTCGGTCTCACAGACCTCACGACCCGCGAGTGGGCGGTGCTGGTGCCGGTCGTGGCGCTCATCGTGTGGATCGGTGTCTATCCCGTGGCGTTCACCGGCAAGACCGAGGCGACGATCGAGGCGCTGATCGCCCAGGTGGAGGCCAAGGCCAGCGCGCACCGGTGATGGACGCGATCGTCTTGCCGGCCGTCGTGCTCGGTCCCCTGCTGCCGGCGCTGATCGTGCTGGCCGCCGCCGCGCTCGTGCTGGGGCTCGACCTCGGGCCACGCGCGCTCCCCCGCGAGCTTCTGGCGGTGACCGCGCTCGCCGGCATGATCGGCGCGCTCCTCGCGACGCTCGCGCGGTGGGGCGCGCCCGGCCGCGCGTTCCGCGACATGGTCGTGCTCGACAACTACGCCCTCTTCTTCAACGTGATCATCTGCTACTCGGGCGCCCTGATCGTGCTGCTCTCGATGGACTACCTGCGTCGCACCGGGAGCGACTCCGCCGAGTACTACGCGCTCGTGCTCTTCGCCACCGCCGGCATGATGCTCCTCGCCGCGGCCGGTGACCTGGTGGTGGTGTTCCTGGCCCTCGAGCTGATGTCGCTCTCGCTCTACGTCCTGGCCGGGCTCTTCAAGCGGGAGCTGGCCTCGGGCGAGGCGGCGATGAAGTACTTCCTCCTCGGCGCGTTCGCCTCGTCGTTCCTCCTCTACGGCATCGCGCTCGTCTACGGCGCTGCCGGAACAACGAACCTCGACCGCATCGCCGCGGCGATGGCCGCGCGCCCGCGGGATCCGCTGTTCGTTGTCGGCTATGGGCTCCTGCTGGTCGGCTTCGGGTTCAAGATCTCGTCGGTGCCCTTCCACATGTGGGTGCCCGACGTCTATCAAGGAGCGCCGACCAGCGTGACCGCGCTGATCGCCACCGGGTCCAAGGCGGCGGCGTTCGCGGCCCTCATCCGAGTGCTCGCGGTGACGCTCCGCGGCGTTCCGCCCGACTGGACACCACTGTTCTGGGCCGTCGCGGTCGTCACGATGACGGTGGGCAACGTGGTCGCGATCGCGCAATCGAACCTCAAGCGGATGCTGGCCTACTCGTCGATCGCCCACGTCGGGTACATGCTGGTCGGCCTCGTCGCCGGCGGGGCTGGGGGAACGGGCGCGGTGCTCTTTTACCTCCTGACCTACACCTTCACGACCGCTGGCGCGTTCGGGGTCATCACGCTATGCGAGCGCGCCCGCGGCGAGGCGGTCGAGGTCGGGGATTACGCCGGGCTGGCGCGGCGCCATCCAATGCTGGCGGCGGCGCTCGGCATCTTCCTCCTCTCGTTGATCGGCATTCCGCCGCTGGCCGGCTTCGTCGGCAAGTTCTATGTGTTCGGTGCGGCCGTGCGGGCGGGGTATGTCTGGCTCGCCGTCATCGGGTTGCTGAACTCCGCGATGGCCGCGTACTACTATCTGCGCGTGGTCGTCTACATGTACATGCGCGAGCCCGAGGGTGCGGTGACCGCGTACGCGCCCTCGTTCGCCGGCGGCGTGGCGCTGACCGTCGCGCTCCTCGCGATCGTGCTCCTCGGCGTCATGCCGGCGCCCTTCGTGGACCTCGCCCAGGCCGCCGTCGCGCCGCTCCTGCGCTAGGCGGAAGGACGCGGTCTGAGCGCGTGCCGTCCAACTTCGTCCTGCCGCATCGGGGCTGGCTCTTCGATCTCGACGGAACCGTGTACCGCGGCGAGTCGCTGATCCCCGGTGCGGCCCACGCGATCGCTGCCTTGCGGGCGGCGGGTCGGCGGGTCGCCTTCCTGTCCAACAAGCCGATCCACACCCGCGCAGACTACGCCCGCAAGCTGACGCGCCTGGGAATCCCGACACCCGAAGACGACGTGGTCAACTCTTCCCTTGTGCTCGCGCGCCATCTGGCGCGCCTCGACCCGGGGGCCCCGGTGTTCGTCATCGGCGAGCCGCCTTTGATCGGCGAGCTTCGCGCCCACGGGTTCGAGGTGCGTGGGGATCACCGTGTCCGCTGGGTGGTGATTGCCTTCGACCGCACCTTCGACTACGCGAAGCTGAACACGGCGCTCCAGGCGGTGCGTCAGGGCGCCAGGCTGATCGCGACCAACCCTGATCGGACGTGTCCGACCGAGGACGGTGAAATTCCTGATTGCGCAGGGATGACCGCCGCCGTCGAGGCGGTCACCGGCCGCGCGGTCGAGGTCGTCGTCGGTAAGCCCTCGCCGATCATCCTCGGGATCGCTCTTGAGCAGCTGGGGGTGCCGGCCAGCGAAT